>JANWKU010000079.1 GCA_025451215.1 Terriglobales bacterium | reverse complement strand
GAACTCCCAAGGAGTCTTGAAGAGTTCAAAGAACTCGCGGACCACATCGTGTTCCTCCACATCCGCAATGACGCCGATCATCGCGATGGTTCCTAGCTCAACGCCGCCACAGGTTCTTCATTTACCCGCAGCCATTCTTCGAAGAGGACGAGACTGAATAGGATTTTGTGGTTGTCACTCTGCCCGGAAGCGTGTTGCTCGAACAGTTCTTTCACAGCATTTGGGCGAAGATATTGGAATATTCTCGATTCCGGATCGCGCAAAGTATCAGCCATCTGGTTATCGAAAGCACCCTTGAACCACTCATCCACCACATTAACGGCAAAGCCCCGTTTCGGACGTTGCAGAATCGACTTCGGAAGGAAGTTGCCACAAACCTGTCGATGCAACCACTTGCGGGAACCGTTTCTCACCTTGAAGTTGGCCGGCAACCGTTCCACATACTCCACAATTTCTTTGTCAACAAACGGCACGCGCAATTCCAGGCTGTGTGCCATGGAAAGCTTGTCAGCGTACATCAAGAGTTCATCTGGAAGTGTGGATCGCACCTCGAGGAATTGAAATCCACCGAGTTCATCGGTGCTACCTATGAGTTCGTTCATATCTTGCCAGCAGTCGAGGATAGTGTCTCCAGCTTGGGGAGGCAAAATTCCTTCCTGGAATAACCCCTCGACCTGGTCGCCGGGCAGAAGCGAGAGGACGTGCTGATACCGTCGCATGCGATCTGGGATATCGAGGGAATGAACACCGCGTTTCAGAGTTTCATTTCTGGGCAGCGCGGAAATGGTTGAGGTGATCGGCGTTCGTACCCAGCCTGGTAATCCAGCCCACCAGGAGCCATAGCGAACACCAAGATGTCGTTTGTAACCGCCGAACAGTTCATCCGGTCCCTGACCAACCAGGGCTACTTTAACGTCCTGGCGCGCCCGCTGGCAGACGAAATACATCGGGACAATGGAAGAAGCGGCAATCGGCTCTTCTAACGTAGCAACAATCTTGGGAAGGGCTTCCTCAAAGGTCGCTTGTGTAATGTTGATGCTAGTGTGCTTTGATCCCAAGATTCTGGCGGTTTCTGCAGCGTCCTCGAGCTCATCTTGGGCAAAAGATGAGCCGTAGCCTACAGTGTAAGTGGGCCAGGAACTTCCATTTAGATTCATCAAAGCCAGGAGCATGCCGGAGTCGATGCCGCCGCTAAGAAGCAGCCCCACGGGCACATCGCTGATAAGTTGACGTTTAATCGCAGCCTTGTAGAGAGAAAGCAGCTCTTCTTTGGCTTCAGCAGGCGATTTTGCTGGACTAAATGGTTCGGGCTTGAATTTGTACCAGCGGCTGACTTGCCACTTGCCATCTTGAATCGTCAGCTTCGTACCCGGAGCCAGTTTTCTTACTCCTTTGAGAATCGTGTAAGGAGACGGGGTAAACCGATATTTTAGAAAGAGATCCAGAGAAGTGGTATCAATCTCCGATTTTCCCGGCATCACTGCCCGGATGGGGCGCATTTCCGAACCGAAATACAGCGTGTCGCCATCGATGCAATAGTAGATGAGCTTGATACCGAATGGATCCCTAGCCAGAATCAGCCGCTTCTGGTGCGCATCCCAGATGGCGAGCCCAAACATCCCGTTGAGGTGATTCAGGACGTCGTCGCCCCACTGTTTGTACCCGTGGATGATGACTTCCGTGTCAGAATTCGTGCGAAAGACATGGCCGAAACTCTGAAGTTCTCGCTTGAGCTCTGGAAAGTTGTAAATCTCTCCGTTGAAAACCACCCAGACGGCTTCTCCTGCGTCCGACATGGGCTGATGTCCGCCGGAAAGATCGATGATCGAAAGACGACGAAAGCCAAAACCAAGCGGCCCGTCGCTAAAATAGCCTTCATCATCCGGACCTCGATGGATGATGGATCTAGTCATCAGCTCAAGGTCCCTGCGTTGGACAGGTGCCTGGCTTCTGAAATTAAATTGTCCGCAAATGCCGCACATAAGATTTGATTAGTTTGCGATTCCCGACGAAATAAAAGGCAGCGGATCCTGGCCTTGCGGCATCCGCGTTTCTTGCAAGTTGTTCGCGACAAAGAAACTGAGACTCCGAAACATTTGCGACTGGGCCCAGCGATGCATGGGAACGTTGTCCCAGCCGATCAGCAGTTCCCGTGCGCGAAATGCTCCGTCGGATTTCTGCCACCGCTGCAGGACATCGTTGAGTACCAAGGACAGTATCCGGTCTAATTCCTGGTATCGACCCTGCAGCAGAACACCCACGTTGACGCACTCTGCGTAATCATAAAGTTCCCGGCGATAAACCGTGAGTCTGGGTCGCTTGGAAAATGGTTTCGGTAGTCCCTCAGCGTCGAAGAGGTTTTTCACGTAGTAGTCGACGCCGCGTTCGATCGCGCTCCGACATCTCGAAGAGTTTGTAAGCCGTTCAATCTTTGCGAGCGCTTTCAAGACGAAACAGGTATGAAAATGATCGACAAAATCCCTGACGTTGTCGGTCGAATAGTACCAGGATCCATTTTCATTTTGCGACTCAAGCACGAAATTGAGATTTCTCTCGGCAACCCTTTGGTATTTCTCTTCGGAGAAATCGATGGCGGCTTGCATAAGTAGAAATGCCCGGTAGGCGTTGGCATTGATAACGCCTTTGGAGTTTTCAAGCCCCGGTGTGTAGCAACAGGTGGACGCATCCGGAGACACCTGATAATCCTCGTAATCCTCGAAGGCATGCTCTGCAATGGAGCGCATAACCTCCAGCCAACCTGGATCCGCGTCTAATTGATATACCTGGCGGAACGCCTCATACATATAAGGCATGGAGGTAATCATGGGTGTTCCTTCGGGGAAGGTCCCTGTCCTCGTTTCCCAATTGAAGGGGTAACCCCAGCAATAGTGACGGTATCCTTTTGATCGGGTCGCCTTGAGGACATCCAGAAAATGAACTGCGCGCTTGAGGTAAGCGTCTTTCTTGTAAGTACCTGCAAGAAAAGCGAATCCCATGGCGTAATGCGCATCAGCAATAGGAAATCGTTGAGGTTTCCAAAACAGTCGCCGAGCCGAAGGAACAAACGCCTCGGAAAAAATCATGGGGGAAACGGCAAGCGTGCCCAGAATCGGTTTCTTGTAGTATAAGGCTTTGGCGCTTCGGCCGAGATCGCTCGCGAAATAGCTCTGGTGATCGTACGAGGTCTCACCGTACTGGTCGAGCCAGTTTGTAAAGCGAACGATCGCCTTTTCGATTTCGCCTGTTTGCATCGTGTTCATGACGGAAATCAGCCCCGGGCACAAATGCTTCCCTACTCCGAGAGAAGCGTGAACTTATCCACTGGTTTCATTAGCAGTGTGTTTTTCAGGATTACTCTCAATTTTCGCATATGCTCCCGGCGATGAAAGGCCATGAGTTCCTTGGAGATGGGACGCTGTAATCTCCGCAGAGCTGCCCATCCGTAGCCTAAGCCAAGCGCAAGGCCTTCCAAGACGTAGGGCGGCTTGACCATTCGAAAGGCAACTCGGAACAACTCCCAAACCGGATGCCCCCCGAGATAATAATCTTTCTCTCCATAAGAAAAGGCCGCGGCAAACATGCTTCGTTCGGCCGTTCCCAAGTGACGGTAGTGAAAGAATGATTTCTCCCGGTAGGAGCGCGTCTTCCAGCCCTTCATCCGGGCAGTAGTGACTGCGATCCAGTCGATACCCCCGGCTTTATTTGCGAAATACCCACCGATCTCATCAAAACAACGACGGCGAAACAATTGACACTGCCCCGAAACATGAAGCTGCCCTTCCAAACTGTCGGTTTCCGAATTGTATCCGCTTTCCTCGCGAAATACGGTCCCGGCGACACCGAGTTTGGAATCCTCACTAAATTTTGTCAGAAGAAACTCAAAATGATCCGGATCGAGTGAGACATCCGAATCCAGGTTTCCAATGACTTCGTAGTTCAAGTCCTTCACTCTTTCCCAGCCAGCGTTGAAAGCGTAGACTTTGGCCGCAAAATTCCGCTCGCGGCGAACCGGTAGATTCACCAGTTCGATCCAATCGTATTTCGCAAGGTACGGCTCGATCCGGCTGGCCATCCCATCCGTGGAACCATCGTTGACAATGACCCACTTTATCGGCAAATAGGTCTGATGGATCACGGATTCGATCGTCTTTTCGATGAACGCTTCCTCATTTCGAGCCGGGGTAATCAAAACGTACGCAGGAAGGAACTGCAGTTTTTGCGTGGTCACTTTGTCACCTTCAAGCAGGGTATCCATCTTAGCCCTTCGTGGAAGGTTGTTGGGCATACACTTCCGACCGTTCCGCAGTAAGAGATTTGTCGTAGACTTCGTCTGGTTCATGGACGACGACATGGCTGCCACGACTGGAGAACGAAAATGGAACGCACAAGAGATTCTTGAGACGCATGCGCAATTCCTGCCGGCGTTCAGGTGACACAAAGAAAAGCATGAAACCCCCACCACCGGCTCCCAACAACTTCCCACCCAGAGCGCCCGCACTCCGGCCGGCCTCGTAAATTTCGTCGAGGCTGTTATTGGTGATGTTTTGCGTAAGCGTCCGCTTAATTTGCCAGGATTCATTCAGCAGCTTGCCAAATTCATCCAGCGGACGATTGGCGTTGCTGACAATCGCTTCCGCCTCATCCACCATTTGCCGCATTGTTTCCAGTTCACGCTTTTTCTGTGGAGTGACTTTAATCTGCTCTTTGGCGATCTCGGAAGCAGTCCGGGAAAAGCCCGTAAAGAACAGGGCGCAGTGTTGCTGGAGCGCGGCCAGCCGAGCGGCCGGAGCTATGAGTTGTTTGACATCGAAACTCCCGTCAGTATGAAAATTAATTCGATTGAAGCCACCGTAAGCGGCGCTGATCTGGTCTTGCGACCCAACGGCTTCCTTTACAACCTCCTGTTCCACATGGAGGGCATCCAGCGCCAGAGCATGCTTGCTGCGCATCTGCTCTCTCAAAGCATACAGACACAACAAAAACCCAACGGTGAACGCGGAACTCGTGCCCAAACCGGTTCGCGCGGGGAGGTCTGCAACGTGGTGCATCTCGACCCCTTCTTCGATTCCAAGAAATTGCAGGCAACCGCGGACGGAGGGATGTTCAATTGCGCTATTACGGTCGACATTTTCCACTTTCGAATAGGAAATACGGCTGTGGTATTCGAAGAAAGGGGGGAGGTTGCGGCACGTGATGTAGCACGACTTATCGATGGTGGTCGAAAGGACGGCGCCGCCGTGCTCGCGGTACCAAACGGGGTAATCTGTGCCGCCACCGAAAAAGGAGATGCGGAGGGGAGTTCGGGTGATGATCATGCTTTAGGTTCCCTCTTCAAGAATTTCCAAATTTGAGAAATTAAGAAACAACGGTTGCCGTGGAAACGCGTATCAATGGCGCAGTTTCTTCTATGACGTACCGGTTGAATCTGAGATTGCTGCCTGGGCGAGCGAGTGGTAGAGGGCCTGGGCCCGGGCGTAGTCCTCTGGGGTGCCGATATCAATGAACATTCCATCTTGTTCGAGTGCGAAGATACCTTGATTCGACAAAGCGGGAAGTACGTCCTTTTCCAGGCTTACTGGACCTTGGGGAATTTGATTTAAGACTTCCCGGTTGAATACATAGACGCCACCATTGATAAGTCCGGGTGTCGGCATCCCAATCTTTTCACTAAAGCGAGTCACCCTGTGTTGTGCATCAACGTGGACGGTGCCATATCTTGCAGCATCGGGAACATGGCGCACGGCAATCGTAGCAAGTCCACCCTGCTCCCTATGGAACTGGACCAACAGACGTAGATCGAGTTCCAAGAACGAATCGCCATTCATCACCACGAAGTCTGCAGACTCTTGAAGGAAACGCCCGGCCAGCTTTATTGCTCCAGCTGTTCCTAGCGGGTGAGTTTCCTCGGAGTACTTGATATTCACATTCCACCTATGGCCCTCTTCAAATTCCCGGTGGATCTGGCCCGCTTCAAAACCCGTGCACATCACCAGATTGTGCAGCCCCTGCGAACGAATTTGCAGAACAAGCAGTTCCAGGAAGGAAATCTCCCCGATGGGTGCGAGTGGTTTTGGCTTATCCGAGAGCACTGGCCGCAACCGCGTTCCCATGCCACCAACCAAGAGAAGTACGGGGGGATCGTCGGAAACCACCTCCGCGCTTAATTCCGATTTGGCTTGTGCATTCACAGGGGTTCAGCAACGTGGTCCGCGCGGGCGGAGCTTGTTTCTTTTTAAAGTACGGATTGCCAGTAGTCCAGCATCGTCTGCAACGTCTTCTCGATTGAATTCAACGCACGCCATCCGGTGTCTTTGCAAATTTTTTGCGTACTGCCGAAGATGATTTTTTCGTCAGAAGGACGCATCAGCCGCTGAACAGGTCGGATTTCGGCTTTTATTCCGGCCAACTGGATGGCCGTGTGCAGGATTTCGTGGATTTGATGCGTCTTGCTTGCGCAGAGATTGTAGGCCTCCCCACGCTTCCCTTTCAACGCGGCAAGGTAGAACCCCCGAACGGTGTCCTGTACATCGAGGAAAGCGCGTCGCGGCTTCAAGTTGCCTACTTCGATTACGGGAGCCTGCAAGCCTTTCTTGATGCGTACAACTTGGCGCACAAAATCGGATGGCGCGTCGCTGGTCTTTCCCGGGCCGGTGGTGTTGAAAAGCCGGATGTTGACCGCGGGAATCGCATAGTCCAAAAAGTATTCGCGAGCCAGGAGGTCCTGACAAACTTTGCTGATCCCGTAGGGATGCAGCGGCTTCAAGGGTTGCTCTTCCGATACGGGGACAGCAGCCGGCGGCACGTTCCCATATTCTGCGCTGGAACATGCCGAAACGATCACCGGAGACTTTTTCATTCGGCGCGCGGCTTCAAAGACATACAGCGATCCCATGATGTTCGACTCGAATGTAGTGACCGGGTCCGCCCACGAAGCAGTGGGCAGGCTTTGTGCCCCAAGATGAAAAATATGCGTCGGCTGGTGCTCCGTGATCAGCTGCGTAACCCGCTGACCATTTCGCAAGTCACACTGGGCAAAAGACAAATTCGGCAACCTCGGAAAGACCGCGCTGTTATGCAGATAAGAACCGACGACGCTCCAACCTTTGGCCTGCAGGAATTTAACGAGGTGCGATCCGATAAATCCTTCGGCGCCGGTAACCAGGGCAATTCGTTTCATTGGGAATAATTGGTCCGCAAGCTTAATCGAGAATTCGCTGCACACCAGTGAGCAGTGTGTTCCGTTCTTGTTCCCAGGTATGCGCGAGGTAAATCTGCTGGCCTTTACAGGCGATCTCTGCCAGTTGGTCCCCGTGCGAGTACACGTTCTCCATCTGTCTCGCAAGGGATTGCGCGTCACCGGGTTCAAAATAAACTAAAGATTGATCGTCAAAATAATCCCGGATGCCCAGCGTGTTGGGCGCAATTACGGGCTTGCCGATGGCCAAGTATTCAAATATGCGCGTGGGCGTGTTGATGTCCGTGAACGGATTCCGTTGATTCGGGATAACTCCAACGTCGCAGGCTTCAATTTCATGAACGAGGTCTTCCAGCCGCCGGGGACCAAGATAGTGGACGATGTCCTCCAGCCCTTTGCCTCGCACAGTTTCCATCACGCGTTCGAGAAACGGAGTGCTTGGACCAAAGACGCGCAGCTCCGCGGTTGGCATTTTTTCGCGCGCCAAGGCCAGGGCTTCGACCGCCAAATCCAATCCATTTCGCTCGACCAGGGAGCCGTGATACATGAAAACGAAGGGCTTGCCATTTGACTGTCCGGCGGAAACCTGATCTTTCGCCGCGCGGAACGGAAAAATTTTCGAGTCCGGGGCATTCATAACCACAATAATTTTTTCCGCCTTGCAGCTGCGGGAGGAGAAGATGCGCCGGCACGCTAAATTCACTGTCACCACCAGATTTGTGCGCCCGATACTCCACTTTTCCATGCTGCGTATGAAACGTACAGTTGAGCTCTCGTTGTCCAAGCCGAAAATGGTGGTCATCAGCTCCGGCATCGGGTCGTGTTGGTCAAGAACCATTTTCGCGCCGAAGAGCTTTGGCACGAGCCCGCTCATCACCAGGATATCCGGCATGTTGTGCACATAAACCAGATCATAGCGGCGGCCAAGCGTGCGCCATGCGACGACAAGAGTGGAAACCAGCAAAAACGCGCCATACTGGAAAAGATAGCCGAGTTTCCCGCCGCGGCGGTGCTGAATGGGGACGCGCAAAACCCGAATCGCATCGGAGGCCGGCTCCTTGCTCGGTTTAGACTGGCCCAGACAAACCAGATCTACCTTCGCTCCTGCACCCGTGAGGGCATCAATCGATCGGCGAGGCCGAGGATCGTCGGGGTAGGTCGAGTACATGACCATCGCCACGCGTTTCCCTTCCAGTCTCAGTGCATCTTTTTTCTGGGGAATCACGGACAAGTGGGCACCGGTCAGGCGGCTTTCTTGAGCAATTTCCATTTCGTAGCCACAAGTAGGGGGGCGTATCAAACCACGGCGCTGGGGAGTCGCAAGGATCGGCTAGCGCCCGAGCCCGACTACGACCTTGCTTAGGCCGTCTGCTTTGTCTTGCTTGCTTGCGTCGCGATCGATTTTCTTTTGATTGGACGACTTAATGGCTTGCAGGACCGCCGAATGCTCGAATTTGTTAAGGATTTCGATATTAGGCATCACGCAATGGCCGCCGATAACGCCCGGAAAATACTTGACGGTAGGGAAGAACTTGATTTCGTCATAGAAAGAAATGACTTCGGAGTAGTCCTGATTGGTTTTATCGCAGTAGCGTTCCACTTCCTGCGCCCAAGTAATCATCAGCCCGAAATAAGTTGTTTCTGTTAGCTTGGCGAGTTCGGTGGCTTCCGGAGCAGCGAGTGTCTTCGTCTTCAAGCCCATGGACTCAAAATGCTTCGCGGCAAGCTGTGCGCTCGTAGAATCGGTGGCTCCCAGGAATTTAGTGTAGTGCTGGAGTTCCTGGAGCATCCGGACGTGCTTCCCACGAACAGGACTATTCACCACGGGCTTTCCGGTGCGCTCAGCGATTGCCCGCGTAGTGCCAATTCCAACGGTGCTATTGACGATGGTGACCGCGGGTTTGAAAAGATCGATATAGCGAGCCGACTCTCCAACGAAGTCTTTGATTTCGAAGGGAAAGCAAATGTGAAGCACATCCACATTTTCTACTTGGTGCTTCGGAGGCTCGATGTCAACGCCAATGACGTCGTGGTGCCGAGACGCAAGTTCGAACAACGGCTTCCCGACCTCACCCAATCCAACGACGACTACTTTCTGCATGCTCATTTAACAAAACCTCCTTGAGAAACTCTTCGGTACAGAAGCAAATCTTGTTACGTAATGCGATTGGTGCCGCCATCCCAAATAAGGGGAGAAGCGGGAAGGCCTGCCTGATAGGCTACCGCCATCGGACTCACGCCAGGGCGGGTCTAATTTTGCCTTTTGATTTTACTAACTAACTTAAATTCAATTACTTACAGACTTTTCTGGGCGATGGACAACGCCCTACTTGAAAGGCAATCGAGCGGCCATAACCGGCTATCCGGATTGAATCTCACACTGCCCTAATATTACACTAAGTGCTTTATTACCAACTGTATGAGTAGCATCAACAAGTGGTGCCACCAGTGAGCATAAGAGTCGGTGTAGCTCGAGGCGCCTCTAGTGGAAAAACTTTACCACCAATTGACCAAGGGCTTCCAGAGAGCCACTGGCGCATCCCAGCGGCCACCGCGGGGGGGCATCCTGTCCTAGTCTATCGGGTGCCAACCTGGTCAAACGACCTACCGGCCATTAACGCAACATTGTGATGAGCAAATTTGTAAAACCACTGCGGCCAGTGCAACCAGTCATATCCCCCCTCAAGCTTGGCCTTCAAAAGCTCCAAGTCGTCCCAGGAATTGACGGACAATCGCGGAAGGAAGAAACGCGTGTCTTTCGGCTTGGCCCTTCCGATCGCTGAGGACACGCCATTTGAATAGCCCATATTTTCCAGAGTGTCTGCCAGATACCGGATAAAGTCGCCGTCCTCTTCCGGCAAAGCGAACGGATAGGAAAACGAATCGACATGCGCCCCAATTCGCTGCTCGATTGTTTCCTTGGAATAGCCGAGTTCGTAATCGATTTGCTCCGGCCCGAGTGAACGCAGATCCGCGTGGGTTACGGAATGAGAACCAAATGTAATTCCCTCGCATTGCAGTTCCCGGACTTCATTCCAGGTGAGATAGTCGGCACCTTCCACGCGAACAGATTCGTCCCGAATCCGGTCCGTGGCCAAAAACACTGTGGCCGTAAAACCACACTGTTTGAGAATTGGAAATGCATCGGAATAGAAATCCTGATAGCCATCGTCAAAAGTGAGCACTACGGTCTTGGATAGGTCTTGCGTGGTTTCAAATCCATTCATCAATTCGATTAGGCTGATTGTCCGATAGCCCGCGTGCCGCAGCCACCTCATTTGAAGCGAAAAAATCGAGACAGGCGTATTGATGTGGTGATAGGGGTGCACTTTTCCAAATAAGTTTTCCGAGATGCTGTGATACGTCAAAACGGGCACGCAGTACTTCTCACTCCAGCCCGTGAGCTTGGCGATCGGATGGCAAACATAAACCGTCGCTAAACGGTCGATCCGGGGTAGTTGAAATGCGCGTAGCATCATGAATCTTTTGTGCGTGGGAAAACTAGTGAGAGCCCGTAGCTGGAGCCAGGAAATGAGTAGCGATGTGCCGAACAAACTGATTTAAGGTCGGTGGAGTTTGATGGCAGGACTAAAAGCGCCGGCACCGGAAACTAATGAATCGTTTCGGCAATGCCGGCGCGAATCACGAAGCATGGAACGGGTCTGAATCCACTATCGAATCGCCGCGACCTTTGACCCGACGAATTCTTTTACCGCGGCGACGACTTCGTCTTGCTGCGAATTGGAGAGTTGCGGGAACATCGGCAAGGAAACAATCTCCCCGGCCAGACGTTCCGTGACCGGAAAATCACCCGTCTTATATCCAAGGTTTTCATAGGCCTTCTGCTGATGGAGGGGGATGGGGTAGTGAATGCCGGTGCCGATTCCAGCCTCCGCCAGACGTGCCTGGAACGCTTCCCGGTCCTGCACACGGACGACATAGAG
>JANWKU010000078.1 GCA_025451215.1 Terriglobales bacterium | reverse complement strand
CCCGCGGCGAAGTGCTCTTCAACACGTTTCCGATTTCCATCACGGACGTTGCCGGATTAAATGACGCTCTCGGGCAGAAAACGGTCACGGGCACATGCTCGACATGTCATGACGCGCCAAACGTCGGTGACCATTCACTTTCGCTGGCGTTGAATATAGGAATCACCGACTATCCTGCGCATCCCGGCCTTGATCTCTCCGGCCTGCCCGTATACACCGTGCAATGCAATCTTACGAATCCGCCGACCATCACGCGGACCACCGACATCGGCCGCGCCATGGTGACAGGGAAGTGCTCGGACATAGGGAAGACGAAAGGGCCCATTTTGCGAGGTTTGTCGGCACGCGCGCCATACTTCCACAACGGCTCAGCAGCCACGTTGAAGGATGCTGTAACCTTCTACAACATGCGATTCAGTATGGGATTAACGGTCCAACAGCAAACCGACCTGGTTGCGTTCTTGAAAAGTCTGTAACTCGCGGAGCAAATAAAGGCTGCGTTCATTGGAATGTGGCCTTTATTCCCGCCAAATTTCGTATATCTGTCGACCCACTCTCCGTTGATCTGTTCTCCGTGCCGTTCTCCAGGCACATTTTGCTTCTTCTGCATCATCCACATCTTGCCCCGCATCTACAGTCTATGGAATTTCGTCAGCTTGGCCACTCCGGATTAAAAGTTCCAGTACTCAGCTTCGGCACCGGCACCTTCGGCGGTCGGGGAGATTTTTTCAAGGCATGGGGAAGCAGCGACATCGCCGAAGCCACGCGGCTTGTGGACATCTGCATGGATGCAGGCGTTAACTTTTTCGACACTGCTGACGCTTATTCCAGCGGCTTGTCAGAGGAAATTCTTGGCAAAGCGATAGCCGGGCGCAGAAATCGGGTGCTTATCTCCACCAAAGCGGCGTTTGCAACCGGCGAGGGCCCGAACGACGCCGGAACTTCTCGTCATCATTTGATCCAAGCCTGTGAAGCCAGCTTGCGCCGTCTGGGAACCGACTACATTGACGTCTATCATCTGCACGCCTTCGACGCATTAACTCCGATAGAAGAAACCTTGAATACCCTGAACAATTTAGTGCAGGCGGGTAAGGTGCGTTACATTGCGTGCTCGAATTTTTCTGGATGGCACCTGATGAAATCACTCGCCATCTCCGACAAATTTGGCTGGCCGCGTTACGTGGCCCATCAGGCTTACTACTCTCTGATTGGCCGCGATTTTGAATGGGAACTTATGCCGCTGGCCCTCGACCAAAAAGTCGGAACCATCGTTTGGAGTCCACTGGGTTGGGGACGGCTCACTGGGAAAATCCGCCGCGGACAACCGCGCCCAAAAGTGAGCCGGCTTCCGGAAACGTCCTACAAGAGTCCGCCGGTGGAAGACGAATATCTCTATAAAGTAGTGGATGCGCTGGATGAAGTCGCACGCGAAACCGCGAAGACGATTCCGCAAATTGCGCTGAACTGGTTGCTGCAACGTCCGACAGTGGCCAGCGTTATTATTGGCGCTCGCAACGAAGAGCAGTTGCGCCAGAATCTCGACGCCTTTGGATGGAACCTTACGGGGGAACAGGTGGCGCGCCTCGACGCCGCAAGCGACCTCTCTCCAGCCTATCCTTATTGGCACCAGCGCCAGTTCGACCGCAATCCCAAGCCCGTGTAGGCGCATTGGAGAATATCTTACTGATAAGTTTTTTGTGCCGCTCAAGCGAGCGGTCTACCCGTGGGCGGTCGGGAATCTGCCCCAATAAAACTGGATGCGTGCCTATCGCGAGAGCGCGGCCAGCGCTTCCCGAAACATAATTTCAAAAGATTCCGGTTTTCCGTTCTTCCCTGTAGCGGCCAGCGCCCTTTCCGCGTCGCCACGTTGATAACCAAGATTCACCAGCGCTGAGATTACGTCTTCGGAAATTCCGCCAGGAACCGCCACGGCTTCAGGAGATTCCACCTCTTTGGCGGGCAACTTATCGCGCAACTCGAGCACCATGCGCTCCGCGGTTTTTTTCCCGATGCCGGGAATCTGCGTAAGCCGCGCTACATCATTTCCGCGGATCGCCTTCGCCATCCCGCCCGCTTCCATCCCGCTGAGAATCGTGATCGCCAGCTTTGGTCCAATTCCGCTCACGGTAATCAATTTTTCAAAAAGATGTTTCTCCGCAAGCTGAAGAAATCCATACAGAGCAATGATGTCCTCGCGCACATGCGTGTGAATGTGCAGCGCCACTTCCTTACCCGCAGCCGGCAAGTCGGTGAAGGCCGGCACGCTGATGGTGACGTCGTACCCCACGCCGCCAGCCTCCACCACGGCCTGGTTCGGACGCTTGGAAAGTAAAGTTCCCCGCAGATGCGCAATCATGTTGCTCACATTGTAGCCGTAGTTGGGCCCGGATCAACCAGAAGAGCCCTGCGCGACGTCAGCGCTGCAATAAATAGGAAATCTTCACGAAGAATTGCCGACCGTCATTGATGTATCCCATCGGGCTACGGTTAATCAGGCCCGTGGCTGGATCAACCGCCAACCCACGGTCCATGTTCTGCAGGTCGCTGTTGTACCCCACATAGAGCGCGGTGCCAGGATGGACCAGGTAGGTAATAAGAAAATCCGCATTGAATTGCTTCGTAGTCTGCAACGACGTATATACGGGATTAGCGAGGGTGGCGTTGTATTGCATGATCGCGCGAAGGGAGAGGTCGCGGGTAAATTGCCAGTTCCATTTGGATTGCAGAATGTGATTATTAAAGATTGCCTGCCCGCTCTGGCGATCACGCAAGCGCTCCAGCAAATAGGTGTTATCAATTTTCAGCGGCTTAATAGGACGGTAGGTAAAAGTCGCACTCCCCGTGCCCGTGCTGGCTAGCATGGGAGCAATTCCCGTGGGCGTCACAATGTTTAATCCATCTCCCCAAAAATAAGATGCGCCCAGCGTCGCTTTCTTGAGGAAGCCGTTAGAGAAAGCGATACCGGTCCTATGCTCGTGGAAATCTTGATTTTGCAATAATGACGGCGCATCCTGAGGGCGAAGCCGCTCGCGCATTTCGTCATAGGGATAAAAATACACATAACTCAGCGCCCGCATTTCTAATAGAAACACGGGCTCGTAGTCAGTATCCAGACGCAACCCATCGTGCGCCCACGCCCACCGGGCCACGGTTCCAGGCCCCCACGCGGTCAGCCACTTGCTTTGCGAACGGAAGCGATAGGCGATTTCATTTTTATACTCGCGCAGGTCCACCCGGTTCACGAATCCTGGCTCGCTTACAAATCCCGGACTGATGTCGTTGTAATTTCCATCATAGGAAAAATGTTCTCCGCTGCGCTGGAATTCCGCTTTGTACGCCGGTCCAGCCTGGTAGCTCCCGTCCGCGTTGCGCGTGGAACTCACCACGGCCTGAAAATTTCCCGTCCAGTTGGCATTGAACTTCAAACGGCTATCAACCCCGCCTATGCGGTTGAACTCGCCGTCCCCCGGATATTCTCGATCGGTATAAATCAATCCGATGGAAGATTGCTGGAAAATATCTCGCTTGATGCGCGCGATGGTGAAATAGGAACGCGAGCCCGCCAGCGGATCATCGGGGGTTACACTCAAACCGGGAGCGCGATCGTCGCTCGAAAGAATGCCGACGGAATACGGCCCCGCCTTGCCGGTAAGCCGCACGCCCGCAGATGGATCCTCAATATTGCGCGTGAAAAAAAGATCAATGGGCGTGCGGAAAAAATCCGCGTTCTCCTGAAAGAAAGGACGCTTCTCGGGAAAATATACCGCGAATCGCTGGTTCACCGTAATCTGCGGATCGTCGGACTCGACCTGGCTGAAGTCCGGATTCGCGGTTACATCTAGAACAAAATTGTTGTGCAAAAGAAATTTACCGTCCATCCCAATTTGTCCGGCCAAGGCGGGCTCGGAAAAATGCGGATCGAACGGAGCGCGGTCATCGAGTGCCCGGGACGACCGCAAGATCGAATACGGAATGATCTGCATGTTTTCGCCCGGAGAGATTCCCTCCATCCCCTCGAGCGATGCCTCATGCTTGAGCCGGCCATCCTCCGCCATGGAAATGTGTGGCCAGAATGAGTCCTCACCCTTTCGCGTGATGCCGCGGTACAGAATGATTCCCCACGTTTGTTTCTCCACGTTTGGAAAGCGCATACTTTGAAAAGGAATTGCCATGAGCACCACGTATCCCTTGCTCGTGAGCTGGCCGCGGGAATTCCAAACCGTATCAAAAGAAGTGTCCACGTTTCCGCTGGTTTCATCGAAAGGTTGCTCGGTCCACATCGCGTCCCATTGCACGCCTAAGGGCGTCGTCTGGAACATGTAAGCGCGCCGCCTGTCGTGAAACGTGTCGAGCATAACTTCAACCTGATCATCGTCGTAAATATCTTCCCTGCGCGAGAGGCGCGCACGCACTTTGGTGGGGTCATCAAAACAGACGAACGCAACATAAAGATTTTTCTGGTCATATCCCAGGTAAGCCGTCGTCGGTTTGGAAACTGGCTTGCCATCCTGTGGGTCGCGCTGTACGAAACCGGTGACCTCTGTCATTTTTAGCGCCGTTTCTCCTCGTGGCTCCATGCTTAAAAAATCTTGCAGCTGAGGAGGCGAGGGAAGGCGAGGAATTGCCAGGGAAGGAACTCCCTTTACGTGAGAAGGGGCCTCGGCGGAATTGCTTCCGCCCCACGCTTGAGAACACGCGAGGCACAGCAGGGCCAGGATGAGGAGTACGGATTTCCTGCACACAAATACACACCTGCACAAGCCCTGCCCCTCAACAGGGTGGAGTGGAGCATATAACGAAACTCAACGCTAGAACATTCTTTTTGTGTTTGTTACAGAAAAAACGAGGTATCAGCCCAATACTGAACAACAATTTTAAACAGTGGCTAAAACAACGAATTCTGCCGCCGGACCGGAGCAATCCCAAAATGCTGGTAGGCAAGTGGCGTGGCCACGCGGCCCCGTGGGGTGCGGTTCAAAAAGCCGATCTGAATTAAAAATGGTTCGTAAATTTCTTCAATCGCATCCGGTTCTTCAGCCAGTGCCGCCGCCAGCGCATTCACGCCGACCGGTCCCCCTTGATATTTCTCAATGATCGTCAGCAGCAACTTGCGGTCAATTTCGTCGAATCCGTACTGGTCCACTTCCAGCATCTGCAGCGCCTTTTGCGCGGTGGGCAGATCAATTTTTCCCTCGCCCCGCACCTGCGCAAAATCGCGGACGCGGCGCAACAGCCGGTTTGCGATGCGCGGCGTTCCTCGCGAACGGCTGGCAATTTCCATAGAGCCGGGACGGTCCATCTCTACGCCAAGAATTTCCGCAGAACGTTCCACGATCACCCGCAAATCTTCATGCGTATAAAACTCAAGCCGCAGCACAAGCCCAAAACGCGAGCGCAGGGGTGCTGAAACCAGTCCTGCCCGCGTGGTCGCCCCGATAAAAGTGAACGGATGAATATCGAGAGTATGGGTACGCGCGGCAGGTCCCTGCCCAATCAGGATGTCCAGCTTATAGTCTTCCAGCGCCGGATACATGATCTCTTCGAGCGCTGGCTGCATGCGGTGAATTTCATCAATGAACAACACTTGCTTATCGCGAATGTTGGTCAGAATCGCGGTAAGGTCGCCCTTGATTTGCAGCAGTGGCGCCGCTGTCGGCTGAAAATAAACTCCCAACTCATTGGCGATAATGGACGCCAGCGTCGTCTTTCCCAGTCCCGGAGGCCCATAGAGCAAAACGTGGTCCAACGCCTCGCCGCGTGACTTGGCAGCCTCAATCGCAACCGCTAAATTTTCTTTGACCTTGGATTGCCCGATGAACTCTACCAGCCGCTGCGGCCGGAGCTTCAGTTCAAATGAGGAATCATCCTCAACCGGAGCGGCTGAGACCAGCCGTTCACGCTCATCCGGGAGTTTGGGAGTGTTTCTAACCGTGACCACTGGCGCGATAGTACCACGAAGTAGGCGGAGGCAAAATGGTCAGGTAGGCCCGGATCTGGTCGCCACAATCAGGAGCGTCGTAGAGGTTCGTGGGCCGAAAAATGCGCGGAATCACCTCCACTAAATTGCAGCATGGCGCGGTAGCATTCACACGCGGAATCTTCCAGCTTTTTCCTGTTTAGAATTTTTACTGTGCCGCGTTGGTTTTCGATCATGCCCGACCGCTGCAACAACCCGGAGGCCAGGCTCACGCTGGGTCGCCCGGTACCCAGCATCTGCGCGAGGAAGTCATGCGTAACTGGGAGTACCGCTGAATCCATGCGGTCCTGGCACATCAACAGCCAGCGGGCCAGCCTTTGCTCAATTTCATGCAGGCGATTGCAAGCTGCGATTTGCGCCACCTGCAAACCCTGAATCAGAATGTAGCGGTTTAACACCAGGCGCAGTTCGGGCGCATCGGGCAAGTAATCCTCAAGCAAGGCGGCTTTGATGCGCAGCCCGCTCCCAGGAATCTGCATGATGGCGCGATACGGCCCGCGGTGTAACCCCGCGGCAAGGGGCGTGCCTACCACTCCTTCCCGCCCCACGATGGCGATTTCCACGCTCCTGCCATCCCGCGTCAACACCACCAAAGACGCCAGTCCGTCATTCAGGAAGTAAGCGAATTGAATCCGCTCTCCTGCCTCGTGAAGAATGCGGTGCGTGGGCAGGTCAACAGCCTCCAGATGCGGACGAAGAAGGTTAAATTCTTTGTCCGGCATAGACAACAAAACTGAATTCTTGACTGGATTTCCCGTCAGATCAGTCCGCATTCCTGTGCGCGGGGACGTTCCCTTCGGCTTTCTTTCCGGGCGAACATTCGTGTTTTCCACAATTTTTAGGGACGCTTACTAAGGCGCACAAGAGCGTGCGCGTAGGCTATGTGGAGCGGAGAGCCTTGTCAGTTCGACACCGAACGGAGAATCATTCTGCGGAAGGTACTACTTTAATCCCAGGCCGCCATTGAAGTGCTGGATCACCGCATAGCATTCGCACGCCGCCTGTTCCAGATTTTTGCGATTGATGATCCGGACCGTGCCCCGCATATTTTCAATCAGCCCTGCCCGCTCCAGAATGCCGGCGGCCAACGTCACGCTGGGGCGTCCGGTTCCCAGCATTTGAGCAAGAAATTCGTGCGTCAGCGACAGTATTTCCGAATCCACGCGGTCCTGGCACATCAATAGCCAGCGGGCTAAACGATGTTCCAGTTCATGCAGCCGATTGCAGGCCGCCACCTGCGCCATCTGGAGCCCCTGCAGCAACAGGTAGCGCGTCAATTCCAATTGGAAGCCGGGAGTCGTCGGAATAATTTCCTGCAATACATCCGCCCGTATGCGAATGCCGGCGCCCGGAATTTGCATAATGGCGCGATACGGCCCTCGCTGCAAGCCCACGGCCAGCGGCGTTCCCACCATACCTTCTTTCCCCATGATTCCAACTTCCACGCTCCGTCCGTCTGTGGAGATTACGACCAGCGACACCATCCCTTCATTGGGAAAGTACGCGAACTCTAGCTTCTCTCCCTGTTCATGCAGGACGTAGTGGTGGGGCAGCGTGGTGTATTGCAAATGCGGACGAAGGAAATCAAATTCGTAATCAGGAATGGAAAGCAGCAACACATTTTTAACCGCAGTTCCATCCGCGTCTGTGCGCGAGCCGGATTGCAAAGGCTCTGGCCTTACCAGCCCCGATCTCTTTACTAGTATGTTCGCAACGGCCATAGTTTCCTGAAGGAAAGCACATCTAGGATGCGGGGGCCGGAGCTAAGTTGTATCTAAAGGAATTATGGTAGATGCGGCAAGGACAGACTTTAACTTCCTCGCAAACATTGCGACCGGAGAAATCAAAGCAGAAAAATCGAATGCAGAAAATAAAAAGAGCGCCCGCAGGCGCTCTTTAAAAAATCAACCTGACCCTTAAGCTCGCGCAGCTACCGTACCGCTTTCAACCGTAGGAACATTCTTCTCTTCGCCATTCACCTTCTGGCTCTGCCCGGCTTTGCGGATGTCAATTCCGCCCTTGAAGTAGGCGCCATCTTCGATGGAAATGCGGGCGGCGACCACGTCGCCGGTCAACGATCCATCACTGCGAATATCCACCCGGTCGCTCGCGGTCAAGTTTCCTCGAACCTTTCCGAGAACCACAATCTCTCTCGCGTTAATGTTGGCAGCGACCACTCCGTTGCGGCCCACCGTCACCCGGTTTCCAGCAAGATTGATCGAGCCTTCCACGCGTCCGTCAATGTACAGCGACTCGGAACCAGTCACTTCACCCTTGATCACCAGGGACTTTCCGATGGTAGCCTGATCTGCAGTCGAGGTCGCAACCGGACGAGCAATCGTTGGCGCTGGTTCACTCACGGCCGGCGCGCTCTGCACTGGAGCAGATGGGCGCTCTGGTTCACCGGGTCGAGTTGGGGTCGTCGTGGGTTGGTTTGTGGGCTTCCACATAGGAAAATTCCTTCCTTACTTCTTTGGGATTAACGGTCAGACCCGCATTTCGGTGACCAATCGGAATTGTACTCCGCTAAATATGATTCGCGCTGTGGAAATCAGTGTTTACATGCAAGTTTCCCTCGCTTGACACGCAATCGAAAGGGAACTGTTCCGAAGTGGATGAAAGCGCAATGTAAATACTCCATTCACAACTGTACTTCTTTCTTCGCGTATCATGCCTTTTAAGGCTTTACTCCGAGATCAGCCCTTCCAGATCATCTCCCGGTAAACCGCCAAGGAGTGCTTTATGACGGACAATTTTCGCGCCGGTCGGCCCGATCCAAGTGAATACGCTCCCTACGCAGAAAAATACATCTCCCTGATCCCGGAACAGGACGTAATTGCCAAACTGGAACAGCAGCGCCGCGATATGCTCTTGCTGCTCTCCGGTCGAACCGAGCAAGACGGAGATTTGCGCTATGCCGACGGCAAGTGGTCCGTAAAACAAGCGCTCGGTCATATCAACGACACCGAGAGGATCTTTACCTATCGGGCCTTGCGCATCGCCCGAGGCGATAAAACTTCGCTGGCCGGATTCGAACAGGACGATTATGTGCGCGAAGGCGGGTTCCAATTTCGCACTCTCTCCGACCTTACCGAGGACTTCATCGCCGTTCGCCGCGCCACGGTCTCCTTGTTCCGTAATCTGCCTGACACCGCCTGGATGCGCCGTGGCGTCACCAACAACCACGAATTCACCGTGCGGGCTCTGTTATACATGACCGCGGGACACGAACTGCACCACGCGAAAATTCTTCGCGAACGATATTTTCCGGTCTCTGAGTCGTCATCGAAGTAATGCACCAATGACTTTCCGCGATGCTTTCCGATTCCAACATCCTGAAGAAAATCGAGCAGCAGGCCAAACATATGGCCGGCTTCAAACAATTGTTGCGGGAACTCGGTTTGCATGGGGCGGAAAGGCGTGAACTGGAAACGCGCCTGAAGAAGCTCGTGCAGGCTGGACAATTGATCCAAGTAGACTCCGACCGCTACGCGATTCCTCGCGCTGCCTCTGGGAAAAATTTGATCGTTGGTCGGCTCAGCCAGCATCGCGATGGCTTCGGCTTTGTCATTCCGGAGGCAGGCTCTCCGGATGAAGCATTGCGCGCGCGACTCTCCGGCGACGTCTTTATTCCTCCGCCCGCGATTGGCGCCGCCATGCACGGCGACCGCGTGCTCGTTGAAGTCGGCGCAATCAAACCCGATGGACGCGCCGAAGGCCGCATTCTTCGCACTCTCAACCGTGCCCATCCGACGGTAGTCGGTATCTTCCACTACAGCCCGCGCCGCAACTACGTCACCCCGATTGACCAGAAGATCGCTCAGGAAATTCTCATTCCCGCGGGCGATGAGTACCCAAGAGAAAATGCTCAGAACGGCGACGAAGAGGACGGAAAAACGCTCTCGGGAAAGAATGTCGCGCACAAGAGCGTTCATCGCGTGCTCGGCAAAGAAGCCCAGCGCACCGACTGGAAAGATTTAGAAAACGTGGTCGTGGATGTTGAAATCACCGACTGGCCTACCGCCACGCAAAATCCCCGCGGACGAGTGGTGGAAATTCTCGGCTATCAGGACGACTTCGGCGTGGACGTGGAAATCATGATCCGCAAATTCCACCTGCCGCACCGCTTCGCCGAAGCGACCCTTGCGGAAGCGCAGGAAATTGATCCGGTCATTCCCGCTCCTGAAAAACTTCGCCGCCGCGATTTTCGCGACCTACCCATCGTCACCATTGACGGCGAAACTGCTCGCGACTTTGACGATGCCATCCTGGCCACGCGTCTCGAAAATGGCAATTACGAGCTGCAGGTGCACATCGCCGACGTCGCCCAATATGTAACGCCGGGATCCGCGCTCGATCAGGAAGCGCGCTTGCGCGGCACCAGCGTTTACTTTCCCGACCGCGCCGTGCCCATGCTGCCCCTTGAACTCTCCACCGACATTTGCAGTCTTCGTCCCAATGTCGAGCGTCTGGTCCTCTCCTGCATCATGGAAATCGAGCCCAAGGGAGAGATCGTGAAGTACGAAATCTGCGAGGGCATCATCCGCTCCGCCGCCCGCATGACCTATACCGAAGTAAGCGCGATCCTCGAAAATGACGCCGCCACACGCCAACGCTACGCTTCACTCGCCGCCGGATTTGAAACCATGCGCGACCTGGCGATGATCCTGAACCGCAAGCGCGAACGCCGAGGCTCCATTGATTTCGACTTGCCCGAACCCGTAATTGAATTCGACGAACGCGGGCTGATGAAGAGCATCACCCGCTCCGAACGAAACGTCGCTCATCGGCTGATTGAAGAGTTCATGCTCTCCGCTAACGAGTGCATTGCCTCTTATCTGGAGAACAAGCGCATCGCCTCTCTCTACCGCATCCACGAAAAGCCCGACGCCAAGCGTGTGTACGACTTTGAAGTGACCGCGGCCACCTTCGGTTATTCGCTCGGCGTGGGCGCGCTGCCCATTCATCGCGTGCAGCTCAAAGCCGACCGGCGCGACAAATATGGAACAGGCAAGCGCCCGCGCGAAATCGAAATCCCCAAAGAAGTCCACATCACGCCACGCATGTACCAGAAGCTAACCAAAAAAATTGCCGGCAAGCCAGAAGAACGCATCCTGTCATTTTTAATGTTGCGCTCCCTCAAGCAGGCCCGCTACTCCGAGGTCAACGAAGGCCATTTCGCCCTCGCGGCTACTTCATACACCCACTTCACTTCTCCCATCCGCCGATATCCCGATCTGATCGTGCACCGAATCTTGAAGCAAGTGCTGCACGGCTCCCCGGAACGATGGGAAGGAGCCGTCCCGATTGGCGCCTCTTCACACGACTTGAGTACCGAGCGGGAAGGGCACGACTTCAGTCGTGCCGATGAATCTGCTATTTCGCGCGGGACTTCAGTCCCTGAGGAAACAGGTTCGGCTCCTTCTCCATGGTCCAAGCGCCGAGATCACTCCGCGCACACCGCCGCCAGGCAACCACTGAAGGGCCCAATCTCCATCGAAGAACTCCACAACATCGCCGACCAGTCGAGCCAGACCGAGCGCCGCGCCGATGAGGCCGAGCGAGAGCTAATGGAATGGAAAAAAGTAAAGTTCATGCAGGACCGCGTTGGCGAAGATTTCGACGCCCTGATCATCAGCGTCACCAAATTCGGCTTCTTCGTGGAACTCACCGATTTATTCGTGGAAGGCTTGGTCCCGCTCTCCACGCTGATTGACGACCACTACGCCTATCACGAGAACACGCGGGAAATCATCGGCCACCGCAGCCGCCGCATCTTCAGCCTGGGACAAAAAGTGCGAGTGCTCCTCGACCGGATTGACCCGGTGGAGAAAAAACTCCAGTTCGCCCTGTGGGAAGAAGTGAAGAAGCCGCGGAAACGTCGTTGACAACACACCTACAGGCGAGCCCGGCCGAGCAAAGCTGCAATCGTCGTGAGCAATCAATGACCAGACGCATTTCCGCTGCCTAGTGTAGAATTTCAAAGTCAACCCTATCCGCAATTCTTGATTCTCCGCGGATTCCTTCCTTGTCGGGACGTGGCTCAGCCTGGTAGAGCACTCGCTTGGGGTGCGAGGGGTCGGCAGTTCAAATCTGCCCGTCCCGACCAATCATTTCGCTCCTTATGTTTCAGAAACTTGTGGGCATACCCATCCATCACTTTTGAACTACACACGATGTCAATGAGTGATAACGCCTGATTACAGAAGTTACTCGCATGCGCTTCGACGCAGCCTCATAATTGATCCAAAGACAACCAAATGCGAGCCAATCTCTTAATAGTTTCAACTCTGCTTTTTATCCTTCGAGTGGCGGCTCAGCAAGCGCCCGCCAAGCCGCCGACAATTTCAGCAATCTTACTTAGGATGAGCAACTCAAAAATGGAGGATCGAATAAAAGCATTTGATGAGGCCTCGAAGCTCTTGGCCTCCGAGACGGCTCCGCGCGATGTCGAGCGACTGCGAATGGGAATGATTCAATTGTTGACTGCGGAGAACGATAGAAACAACATCTCCGACGTGGATGCGGCACGGCTCGCGGATGACGAAAACGCAAACATCGAGGATCATTGTAGCCACAACAACAATTGCGTGAACGATGATGATGAAGAAGAGGACGACCCATCAACGGACTACATGCACAGACTTATTACTACAGTGGCTGGGTTCAATGACGAACATGCAATACCTGCCTTGGCAGGGGCCGTGGGCTTGGATGACGACGTCACAAGAGCATTGCTAGTGTTCGGCGACAAGGCTCTTGCCCCTGTAATCGATGAATTCAAAGGTCGAAATTCCTTTCGGCGTATTTCAGCATTGGACATGGCCATAGCCATTCTGGAAACTCGAAACGACGTTGCCTCGCACATTCGAATAAGCGAGCTAATTCGTTCATCTCTCAGTGACCCTTGGCCTCTTGTTCGAACCCATGCGGTCGATACGATCGATTGCCGCAAGGATCGGCTAGACTTCGTCCCGCTGTTGCAAAAAGTGGCGAGAACCGACCCCTTCATACTTCCGGCGGACGGACCTGCCCTTGATGGCGGCGATGGGGACAAGTTTTACCCAGTGAGGGCAGATGCCAGACGCGCGCTGCGGCACATTCAAAGAAATGAACTGTGCACGGTCCTTGATTTGCGATAAATCGCGATATTATTCACTCACTCCAGCAGGACTTTAGTCAAATGGTAAAGCCGTGCAAACGGGCTCTGAGCAACTTCCATTCAGCAGAAAAGTTCGGAAATCGTCTGCTAGGGCTGACCGACAGTTTTCGCTCTTTGTTTCATCCGTCACTTTTGAACTGGGCTCATGCCAAGAAGGGATAAAGCTTGATTTCGGTAATCTCAAATTCGAGGGCAAAGGCGGGAGTAGTCTATTAAATGCGTCATCATTTACTGACGGCGTTTTTGATCTGCGTCTTCATATCGACGCCAGTTTTGGCCAGATTGCGTTCGCCATTGGGGTTTGAAGATATTCAAGGTATGGCACGGCGTTCGCCATTGGTATTTCGCGGAGAGGTAGTGGACTTTAAGCCTGCACACACGACAACTCGGGCTAAAGAGGGCTTGGCTGTGATTGCGGTAGACCGATGGTATCGAGGCTCGTCCTCGAGTAGCTATGTAAATCTACATTTCGTTTATGACGGGGGAATCGACGGTCACGATTGCAGCGACTTGGAAATAGGAACCGACTGGATTGTTTTCGCGACAGGAGCTACCAACCAGGTGCTTGAAATGTTTG
>JANWKU010000077.1 GCA_025451215.1 Terriglobales bacterium | reverse complement strand
GTAAGGTGAAGTACGGCGCGCAGTCCATTGATGACACAACCGTGCAGGGAATCACTCCCTCCATGGCGCCGATTTACGACACCGAACTCACCTCCGGCCGCATGCTGAACGCCACCGATTTGAATAACCGCTCGCCAGTCGCGGTCGTGGGTACCGACATTGTGGATAACCTGATGCCTGGCGAAGATCCGCTGGGCCGCGAGATCCGCGTGGATGGATGGACCTACCAGATCATCGGCGTAGGCAAGAAGAAAGGCAAAACGCTGGGGCAAAGTCTCGACAACTACATCATGATTCCCATCACAGCTTACCTCAAGCAGTATGGCGCGCACGCCGCCAGCATTACCATCTCCGGCAAATCCGCCAACGCGGGCCCTGTGCTTGATACCGCAATGGACGAAGCTCGCGTAGCATTGCGCTCCCGCCGCCATGATCTTCCCGGCTCGGACGACAGTTTTGATATTGAAACCAACTCCAGCCTGCTGAGCATCTGGTCAAATTTCAGCCAGACATTTTTTATTGCCATGATCGGCATTGCGGCCGTGTCGCTGGTCGTGGGCGGAATTGTAATCATGAACATCATGCTGGTCTCTGTGACCGAGCGCACGCGGGAAATCGGCATCCGCAAAGCATTGGGCGCTCGCAGTGAAGATGTCTTGCTGCAATTTCTCATCGAGTCCGCAACCATGGCGCTGGTAGGCGGAACACTGGGCGTGCTCGTAGGCATCTCTCTGGCAATGGGAATTACCCTGGCCATCGGAATGCCCTCCGCCATCAAGGGATGGGCGGTATTTTCAGGATTGATCGTCTCCGCCAGCGTCGGCGTATTTTTTGGAGTCTACCCAGCGCGAAAAGCGGCCCGGCTTGATCCCATTGCCGCGTTGCGCTTTGAAATGTAATGGCGGGTTTAGAAGCACATGATCAATAGTTCTGGATGTGTCTGGGCAACGGGCAGCCACGTTAAACCGATTTTGGGTGGCGCAATGCTTCAGCATTGCGGTAGCTTCTTCAAAATCAAACAGGCACTTTAGTGCCTAATACGAATTTCTTATGATGCGTAAGCGCGATTACGGCGAAATTCTCAGCATGGCGATGAACACCATCCGCAGCAACAAGCTGCGCTCATCGCTCACCGTGCTGGGCATTGTGATCGGCGTCGCCGTCGTCATCGCCATTTCCTCCATCGTCAGCGGACTCAATGACAACGTCTCGCAGGTCATCAGCAGCCTGGGATCGAACATTATTTTTGCGTATCACATCGAGCCCTTCACCTTTTCCCGGCCCACGCAGGAGATGCGCACCCGCAAAGAACTCACTTACGAAGACGCCGAAGCCATGAAAGATTTGCCCCACGTACAGGCCGTCTCCGCTGGCATTCGTTACTTCCTGCCGCAGTTGGGAGTGGGAACTTTTGCCGCAAAATACAAAGGGCGCAAGGCGAAAAACACAATTCTTGAAGGCGACACCGCCTCGTGGAAAGACGTTTACGATCTACAAGTCGCCGCTGGCCGCTGGTTCAGCGAGGTTGACGACGAACGCCGCGCGCCCGTAATCATCATAGGCTCCGATACCGCCGAGGAACTTTTCCCCGGTGAAAGCCCGCTAAATAAAGAGATCAACGTCGAGGGCCAGCTCTTTACCATCGTCGGCGTAATGGGACAACGCAAGACGGTCTTTGGCGGAGGAAAAAATCCTGACGACAATATCATCATCTTTCCCCTAAGCACATTCCGCACGCTGCATCCTGAATTGAAAGACGTCTGGATCAGCATCAAGGCGAAATCTCACGCCGCCATGCCCCAGGCAATTGACGAAGTCCGCGAATTGCTGCGCCGCCGCCGTAAAGTTGCCCCCGAAAAGCCAGACAATTTCGCCGTCTTCACCCAGGATTCTCTCTCCGACGTCTGGAACCAGGTCACGGGAATGGTGTTTGTTTTCATGTTCGCGGTTTCCAGCGTGGGATTGATCGTAGGCGGCGTCGGCGTCATGAACATCATGCTGGTTTCAGTCACCGAGCGCACGCGCGAGATTGGAGTCCGCAAAGCCATCGGCGCGCGCAAGCGCGACATCCTGCTGCAATTCACGCTTGAGGCAATGGCCCTCACCGGAGCGGGAGGCATTATCGGCGTCCTCACCGGCGCAGCCATCACTTGGATCATCCCGGCAATCTGGAGTTCGCTCCCCGCGCGGATGTCCCTATTCTGGGGGGTCTTCGGTTTCGTCGCCGCGGCCATCGAAGGCCTCTTCTTCGGAATTTACCCCGCGTGGAAAGCCGCGAACCTCGATCCAATCGAGTCTTTACGCTACGAGTAACGACTGCGGGTAAACATACGAATCAATCGAGCAATGTCATCCTGAGCAAATTCATCGCGAAGGATCCCTACGTACTGTCATTCTGAGCGAAGCGAAGAATCCCTATAACCAGCAAGATTCCTAATATCTGGTCTTTCGCAGCAGATGCCCAAGCCCAATCACTCAGGCCTATGTGAAAAACGCAAAACCGACTTTCGAGAAGGGCACGGCTTTAGCCGCGCCGCACAGACCACAAAAAACGAGGGCTTTAGCCCCTAAGGAAATTACTGCCCAGCAACCACAGGCGTGGAATTATCCACCTTGATCGTATTTCCCGGATGCAAAGCCCGCAGCACCTTGTAAGGCCCCGTAACAATTTCATCCCCTTCTTTCACCCCGCTCAAAACCTCAGTGTCATTAGTCCCGCTAATGCCCGTCTTCACCGGCACGAATTCCACCTTGCGGTTCCGCACCACAAACACACCCTGGATCTCAGTCTTCGCATTGCTCTTCGCATCCTGAGCCGGGGCCGCAGCCTGCACCGCCCCTTTAGAATTCACCGGCTGCAACTCCGAAGGCTTGCGCACAGTCACAGCCTGAATCGGAATCGAAAGCGCATTGCTTCGCGACGCAGTCGTGACCTTCGCCGTCGCCGAAAGTCCCGGACGCAAATTCTCCGGCGGATTCGTCAGTGTGACGACCACTTTGAATTCCTTCGCCTCATCGCTGGCAGTCGTCTGCTGAGATGTAGCTACGCCGGTAGAACGCACGATTGCGTTATCGCCAATTTCAGTGACCACAGCCTTGAACGTCTTGTTAGGAATGGCGTCAATGCTGACCTCCGCCGGCTGCCCCAGCCTCAAGTCCACAATGTCGGTCTCATCCATTTCTACTTCCGCCGTAATAATGGACATATCGGCGATGCTCATCAGCGTGCTGCCCGGCGAATTCTGGATTCCGATCACCACCGTCTCGCCTTCCCGCACCGGCAAACTGGTCACGACGCCATCAAACGGCGCAACGTATCGCGTCTTCTGTAGGACGTCCGCAAACCGCGCCAAGTCTGCCTCGTTTTGCGTAATGTGCCGCCCCGCCGACTCCCGCTGTGCCTTGGCCTGTGCCAGAGTAGCCTGCGCCTGCGCCAACCCAGCCTGCGCCGTCTGCCACGCGGCCTTTTGCGTGTCGTAATCAGATTTCGGAATCAGCCCGGCTTTATAAAGCCCCTGGCTCCGCTCCCAGTCCAGTTGCGCCTTTTCCGCGTCTGATTTCGCTTTGTTCAGGCTGGCCATGGAGGTATTCGTCGCCGCCTCAGCCGCAATCTCATCGCTGCGCGAAGCTTGCAGCGCCGCCTGCGCTCCATTCACATCGGCCGCAGATTGCACGCTCTCCAGTTGCGCCAGCAACTGGCCCTTTTTCACCTTGTCGCCCTCTTTCACATACAGCTTAATGATCCGGCCAAAGGCGTTGGCGTCAATATTCACGTAGGTCTTCGGCTTAATCTCCCCCGATGCGCTAACCACCGACGCAAGGTCCATGCGCTGCACCTTGCTCGTCTGCACGGTGGACACGTTCTTATTACTCTGGCTCATGGAGACGCCGATAATGATCAGCATGATCACCAACGCACCAACGCCAATTAGAATTTTTCGCGTAGTAGTCATAGCGCTTCCATCCCTGGAAATGTCCTCCTGCCTAATCTTTGGGGGTGAACTGATAGTTTACCTGCCTGCGGGCGTTCGCGCTTTAGAAATTTGGATTTGCCCGTAACAACCTACCTACGACGTCCCGCCAACCAATTTTTCAATTCGACCAGTACAATGAATTGCATTGTGAGCTGCGTATTGCGGGCCAGAGGCAGGATTTTCGATGTGGCGGCGTTTCTGAAAGAATCTCCTTTTCAACCGTGCCGTGTCTTCGAGGGCAATGAAATCCGGCGAGGAAGGACGCTCGCTCCGGGATTCAATTTAGAAGTCAGCCGCGCTGATTTTTCTGAACTTGCGCGGCAGGTCGAAGATGCAGTCCAATTCCTGAACCAGCATAGCGCCGAGATACGACGCCTCCGGACATTCACCGGTATCGAAGGCGTTGAGTTGGATTTTGCTATTGAGGAACGCGACGTCCCTTTTCAAACTGATCGCTTCCCGTCGCAACTTTTACAATTGGCGGGGTCTCTTGGCATCGATATTGCCATTTCTCGATACCCACAAGCCGGCGTTTCCGAAGCCTAGCGTTGAACGCGATTCCTTTACAAATCTTTACTCTCCCCCTAACAACCCTTCCGGCATAATCACGTTCCGACACATGATGGGGGAGCATTCATGCATAAGAAGCAAAGGCCTGTTCTTCGCGCGGCCTTCATTGCCAGCCTAATTGCACTAGGAATCTCAACCGCCATAGCCCAGACTGCGCCAGGTAATCCGAGCCCTTCCGCCTCTCAGACTGCCGCCGCAGCTTCCAAAGCCTCCGCGCCCGACAAGCCAGCCGATGTCTCCGTAAAAGTAAACGTCGTGAACGCGCTGGCTACGGTCCGCGACAAGCACGGCGCGCTGGTCAAAAATCTCACCAAAGACGATTTCATCCTGACCGACAACGGCTCCCCGCAGACCATCCATTATTTTTCGCAGGAGAGCAATCTGCCGCTCACTCTGGGGCTACTCGTGGACACCAGCCTGAGCCAGCGCAACGTTCTAGATGACGAGCGCACCGCCAGCTACAAATTTCTCGACCAGATGCTGAAGCAGGAGAAGGACGTCGCCTTCCTCATCCACTTCGACCATGAAGTTGAGCTTTTGCAGGACGTAACCTCATCGCGTCCCAAGCTGGAAGACGCGCTGCACTCGCTTCAGATCGCGCAATCGAACCCGAATTCCGATCCCAATGACGACAGCGGAGGAAATTCACCCCAAGAGCAAGGCCCGGGTTCAACTCAAGGCCAGGGCCGCCAGCGCATGCACCGAGGCGGCACCGAACTTTACGATGCGGTCTATCTCGCGTCCAATGAACTGATGAGCAAACAACAGGGACGCAAGGCGCTCATCGTGCTTACCGACGGGGAGGACCGCGGCAGCAAGGAAACGTTGCTAAGCGCCGTTGAGGCCGCGCAGCGCGCCGACACCGTCGTTTACTCAATCTATTTCAAGAACAAGGATGAAGACTTCAACCCCGGCGGCGGCTACGGCCATCGTCATATTGGAATGGGCGGAGGATATCCAGGGGGCGGCTACCCCGGCGGCGGAGGACGATATCCCGGAGGTGGTGGAGGCCCGCGCCAACGCGAGGCCCGTGTGGACGGAAAGAAAATCCTCGAACAGATATCCAAAGAAACCGGCGGCCGCCTCTTCGAAGTCTCCAAAAAAGACACCGTCGAACAGATTTACAGCCAGATTGAAGATGAGCTGCGGAACCAATATGACTTAGGATTCACGCCCACGGAGCAAGCCGGGGCCGCCGGATACCACAAAATCCAACTCACCACAAAAAAGAAAGACCTGACCGTTCAAACCAGAGACGGATACTACTCAGACCGCTAAATGATATTGTCATTTCGAGCGGAACAAAAAGGCATGAACATGCCTTTTTGTGAAGTCGAGAAATCTTGTGTCTAGAATCCTCCGGGCGTTGTTGGTCCCCATTTGGATCACCCCGCAAAAATCTCAAACACCGGATACCGCGCCGCCAGCTCAACAAACGCCGACACCGGCGATCCCGCCTTCACCGGAAAGAATTTCTGCACCGCGCCCTTATAGCTGTCCAGATACGTCTTCAATATCTCCGGCTTCTCCCCGTCAGCCAAAGGACGCACCCGATACTTCCGCCGCTTACTGCCGCGCTTCAACGTGACCTCGCCCGCAGCCTCGGCATTGCGCGCCCATTGCGTCTCTCCGCGCGGTGCCACCAAAAATTTCTTGCCTCCAAGCTCCAGCAGGCTGATAGGAGTCGAACAATTTTTCCCGCTCTTACGTCCGCGGACTTCCAGCACATAGCTATAGGAAAATCCAACGCCCAGCCCGACAAAAAATCCGTAAGCGCGATTAAACGCCCGCTCCATGCCATTGGCTGCTCGAAAGTTTGCTGTTTCAGGACTCATGCGAAGTTCGATGTCTATAAAATATTTTCGATTGCAAAAATTACCGGCGGCACTTTTACCGCGCTCTCTCGAATACACTAACATCAACAATGTACACGCACTCCCGCCGCTGGTTCGATGACCCACTCATTCTTCTGGGCCTAGTCGTTTGCCTGGGCACCTTCGTCGCACAGTCCGGAGAACTTGGCTCCGCCGACACCATGCACCGTCTGCAGACCGCACACTCTTTCTGGACTTCAGAGCCGCCAGTCTTCCCGCAGGAGTATCCCGAGTTCGGCGTCCACGGCCGCGGCGGAAAACTTTACGACTGGTACGGCATCGGACAGCCCCTGCTCCTATTGCCCACCGACATCGTCGGAACCTGGATTTCCCGTCTCCCGATATTTTCCAACTATGGCGACACCGATCCAACCGTACGCGATATCTTCGTCACCTACACGACGAACATTTTAATTTCGCTGCTCACCGCGTTAATTTGTTTTCGTTTTCTGCGCCAGTTGGAGTTCACCTCGCGCGAATCCATCGCCGGCGCGCTCGCCCTAATTTTCTGCACCACGCACCTTCACTACTCGCAGAACATGATGGAAAACAACTACATCATGCTCCTCGCGCTCATCGGATTCTCCTATCAATACGAATGGTTGCGGGAAGGGAACCGCCGCGCCCTGCTCATCGGCTCCGCCGCCTTCGGCCTGAATCTGCTCACCCGCCTCACCACCGGACTCGAAGTCTCCATCGGCGGCGTTTTCCTCTTACTGGTTTTGTGCTTCGAACGTCGCAGCTTTCGAAGCATGTGGCAGAGCTTCCTCAGCTACGCAAAAATAGCGTTTCCTGTCTACGGGGTCTTCTTTCTGCTCGACCGCTTATACCAGTTCCACCGCTTCGGAAACTTCTTTAACACCTACGTTCATTACTTCACCATCGAGCATCGCCTGCAGGACCCAACGTTGCCCGCAAAATATCCGTGGGAAACGCCCTTCCACGTCGGATTTCTCGGCCCGCTCATCACGCCGGAAAAATCCATCTTCCTCTTTGATCCCCTCATCATCCTCGCCATTGTTCTCGCCGTTTGGCTATGGAAGCGTCTGCTCCCCGAAGTAAAAGCGTACATTGCGGCATCTTTTCTGCTGCTTCTCGGCTACATCTGCCTCTACGCCCGCTACACCGTTTGGAGCGGCGACTTCGCCTGGGGAGACCGCTACGTCTCCACCGCCGCCGAAATGGCTGCCTTCATTTCCGTCCCATTACTGCTTCGCTTCCGCAAAGAACTCGGCAAAGTTGTCTGGACAGCAGGCTTGGCGCTCATCGCCATCAGCGCCGTCATTCAAGTCGCATCACTGGCGTTCTGGTTGTCGCTCGAAATTTATCAACTGGAAACGCTTGGCCACCCAACCTTCGTCGTCCTCCTGCGTTTCAAAAACATCATTGCCTTCGCCCTGGGAAAAATGGACGCCTGGGGGTTGAACAATCAAGCCATGACCCAGGACCCTTGGGACTACGTCCACATCACCACCTGGAATTTTCTGCCGTTTGTTTTGCAAAGAGTCGGCGAAGCGCCGGCGTGGGTGGTAGAAATTATTTCTCTGATCTGGGGATTTGCCGTGGCGGCGTTTGCGGCAGCTGCGTGGCGTTTGTTGAGCCTGCTACGATTGCGGAAAGCCCAGATGTAATGCCGATCTGTTCATGCTTCTTTCCGTTCCACACGCGGCTTTCGATGAGTATTCGGTCAACGGATAATTTAGCTTTGTTGCGCCGGGTTGGAGCGTTTCTTGGCGGTCGAACGCTTTTTTGCAGTCGTGCGTTTGGTTGGGGATGCCTTTTTTGCGGGCCGCTTCGCTGATTTCTTCTTCGGCGCGCCTTTGATCGTAGCTCCAGCCGCCTGCACCGCGACATCCGTCAACTCGGCCGTCTTATTCACGATCATCCCTGCAGTCACGCCCACCGTTCTTGCGATTGTGGTCAGCAGGTGTCCGGTAACGCTAGATCCGCTCTTCTTAGGCATATTTTCTCTCCAGCCTATCAATCAAGAAAGGTCTGAGGTCAGGTTAATCGAAAGTGATCACTCGCTGCCGACCTCGCAAGCCCTTTGAGTTGGTGCAGTTTAGCACGCTTTGAATACTCCCTCTCGATTTATTCAACGAAATCAGAAGTTCACTCGTCACAAACAAGCTGTCGCAAGGCAGATATACTGCGACTTCCGGCTAAGACTTGAGGTCACAAATTGTGACCTCAAGTTGGCATAAATTTGAACTTGAGGTCGCATTTTGCGACCTCAAATGAGTGATTACTATGAATAAAAAAGCCATTGCTCTCGTGAGACAGACTGAATCAAAAATACAGATAATCCGCGGTCAAAAAGTCATCCTGGATGCGGATTTGGCGGAGCTTTACGGTGTCCCGGTCAGACAATTAAATCAGCAAATTAAGCGCAATACCGACCGTTTTCCGGCTGATTTTCTGTTCCGATTATCAGGGACTGAATATGAAAACTTGAGATCACAATTTGTGATCTCAAGTTCCACCTACGGTGGCCGCCGCTATCTCCCTTACGCCTTCACCGAGCACGGAGCGATCATGGCCGCCACCGTCCTGAACTCCGAACGCGCCGTGGAAATGAGCATCTTCGTCGTCCGCGCTTTCGTCCAAATGCGCGAAGCTTTGTCGTCGAAGCAAAAGATCGTGGCCAAACTAGGCGAACTCGAACACCGCCTGGAAACTCATGACTCCGATATCCAGCAACTCATCGAAGCTATTCGCGAGTTAATGACGCCCCCCGAACCCAATCGCCGCAAGATCGGATTCGCGCTTCCCGCTGCGACAGCGAAAGCCCACGCCAAAAAGAAATAAAAACACATTTCTCCCGGCGGGGACGGCAAAAGGCGGAAGGCGGCAAGGCTCACGTGGGGGACGAGCGCCCTCGCCCGTCCTGCGGAGCGAAGCTCCGCTCGCTTCTTAGCCTTGCATAACTAAACAGTCTTGCATAACTAAACTAAACCGTTTAGTATGCACAAAATCCCTAAAAACAGCGGAGTGGATCCATGAGCGCCATCCGGGTTGAAAACCTAGAAAAAACTTTCGGCGATCTGACCGCCGTAAATAAGATTTCCTTCCAGGTCGAAAAAGGCGAAATCTTTGCTTTCCTCGGCCCCAACGGGGCAGGGAAGACCACCACCATTAAAATGCTGACCACGCTGCTGAACCCCACCAGCGGCAAAATTGAACTCGATGGTCTTGATCCCACTATCCATCGCAATGAGGCTCGTCAGCGCTTCGGAATCGTCTTTCAGGATCCCAGCCTTGACGCCGAGCAGACCGCCTACGAAAACATGGAGCTGCACGGAGTCCTGTACAAGGTGCCGCATAAACTCCGCGTCCAGCGCACCGAACAATTGCTCAAGCTGTTCGAGCTTTGGGAGCGCCGCAATGATTACGTGAAGACGTTCTCCGGAGGCATGAAGCGCCGCCTGGAGATCGCCCGAGGCTTTCTGCATACTCCTAAAATTCTTTTTCTCGACGAACCCACGCTCGGTCTCGATCCGCAGACGCGTAACCAGCTCTGGACCCATGTGAAGAGCGTAAACGAAAGCGAAAACACAACGGTCTTTCTCACCACCCACTACATGGATGAAGCCGACCGCGTGGCCCACCGCATTGCCATCATTGACCACGGCGCGATTGTGGCCATGGGCACTCCGCAGGAGCTAAAGCAGCAGACAAACAGCGAATCGCTGGAACAGGCGTTTCTAGCGCTCACCGGCTCTACGATTCGCGATGAAAGCGCGACCTCGCAAGATCAATTGCGGCGTTTCGCGCAGATGTGGAGGAAATGACGATGAGTGCAATCTATATTCTCTGGCTACGCGAACTGAAGCGGTATGTTCGCTCACGCGCGCAGATCGCGGCTTCTCTTGGCCAGCCACTGCTCTACCTGCTTGCGCTCGGCTTTGGCCTGGGGCCCGTTTTTCAAAAGGCAGGGCAGGGCAGCTACTTTCAGTTTGTCGCGCCCGGGGTTGTCAGCATGACGATTCTTTTCTCTTCAGTTTTTTCTGGGATCGCGATGCTCTGGGACCGCCAGTTTGGTTTCCTCAAGGAGACTCTGGTGGCGCCGGTGCCGCGCATTCAAATCATGATCGGGCGCACCGTCGGAGGCGCAACCGTCGCGGTTATTCAGGGATTGCTGGTATTCGTCGTCGCTATCATCGCCGGTTTTCGTCCGCACCACTGGGTTAGCTTCTTTCCCGCGCTGCTGTTCATGATGCTCATTGCCATCGTCTTCGCCGCGCTGGGCACCGCGTTTGGCTCCATCGTGCAGGACATGCAGGGCTTTCAGCTCATTATGAATTTCATGGTGCTGCCGATTTTCTTTTTGTCCGGCGCGCTCTTTCCCTTGGAGAACCTGCCGAAAGCGTTGGTCATTATTACGCGTATTGATCCGCTCACTTATGGCGTGGATGCCATGAGAGGCGCGCTCATCTCCAACATCCAATTCGGATTTAGCGTGGATACGATTGTGCTCTGCCTCATCGGTACTGCATTTCTTACCGCGGGCGCATATTTATTTTCGCGGATCCAGTTGTAGCCATGGCCAGGACAAGAAGCGCAAAGGCGCACGGCAAAGTCCTCGATGCCGCCATCGACCTCTTCGTCGAGGGCGGCATTGACGCCACCAGCATGGACGCCATCGCCGGACGCTCCGGCGTCAGCAAAGCCACCATCTACAAGCACTGGCCCGACAAAGACGCGCTGGCGCTCGAAGCCCTCTCGCATCTTTTCGGATTTTATGAGGAGGCCCCCAGGTTTGAGTCCGGCGACCTTCAGCAGGACTTTGTGGACGCGCTCACTTACCAACCAGCCGTTGCGAAGCAGGAATTGAAGATGCAAATGATGCCCCACGTGATGGGCTATGCCGCGCGCAACCGAAAATTTGGCGATCAGTGGCGCTCGCGCATGATCGACCCCCCGCAGACGCGACTTAAGAATCTGATCAAGCGCGGCATCAAGCAGCATGAGTTCGTGCGTAAAATTGATATGACCATCGGCGTGGCGCTGCTCATGGGGCCGGCGTTCTATTGGTATATTGTCGTTGGCAAAAAAAGCACTACCGCGGCCATGCCCCGCGCCATGGCAGCGGAAGTCGTGCGGGCTTTTTTCAGGGCCTATGGCCACACAAGGTGATTTAGGTTTTTCGCCTCCATATAACCTGAATTGCCGGATCAAATCATTACCAAAGGCCTTGCTGGACGCGGCTTTTGCCTGTGTACCATTCGCATCTGGAGCGCCCACCCTGCCCCCGCTAAACTCTTGCGAATCGCAAGCATGGACTTGTCCTCCCCCAACTTTTAGTAACCACGCCATGGTGGTTGCGATTTAAGGGTTGCGTCAAAAGAGTTGCGCTGAAAAAGGCCAGGTCCTATGCACAGCTGGTTCAGCTCTCACGGCATCATCGTTTCCAGCATCGTGGATTTCATCCCGCTGGCCGCGACGGTCATCAGCTGCCTGCTAAGCGTGGTGTTGGCGCGTGCGACTCTGCGCTACGCTGAGGCGGCCGACAAGGGATTGGCCCTGGCCCGCGATGAGTTTGAGCGGGAGTGGTCGCCGGAGCTACACCTGAAACTTGAGCGAGTGACCGCCACTGAGGCGCGAATCGTCGTCACAAACCTCGCGAAAATTTCAGTGCTGCTGCAGATGATGCAGCTGCGAAAAATTTCTCATGCAGTGCCTTTTGAGCGGACTTTTTTGAATGATCCTTTGGTTGGCGGGATGACGTGGGCGCAGGACGTTGGCAAGCGGCTGATCACATGCACCGGGCAGGACTACGAGGGTTTGGTAGCCGCGTCCATGAATTTTTACTGCTCGGGACGCATGTTTCGCACGGACTGGTTTCGTTTCTATATCCAGGTACGCAACGGGCACATCATTCGCATGGGCCCAACGAATACGCCTGCGCGGCGGGTGCGAGTGCTTGAGAATTACAAAGGCCCCGAGAGGCGTAAGCGCCAGCACGCGCAGGACATCACCAAGGACGTGCTGGGAATCAAGCGCGAGGAAGCGCCGGTATAACTCTCCCTGACGGCCCTCCCCCACTTAAAAGATTTCCACAGATGTTCCTTGAGGAACATAATGTACATACAAATCTGGAGGGTTGAAATAGTATGATGTTGCTGCGAATCAATGAGATAAAGAATGTATGTACGTTCGAATGATGAAGGGCTGTTTAATTGCCGGCTTCTGTCGTCCCGATCAGCGGTACCAGCTTTCCTTTTACGTCCTTGAAGGACAAAAAGTTATTTCCCTTAACACACGCAATACCCCAACCTGACTGGTCGGTACTCACTGTAAGCTTCTTAAGAACATTTCCGGTTTCGCTGTCTAACTCATAAATCTCGTCTTTTATCTGGTCTTTTTCCCCATTCACGCGGACATACAGATTCTTATCGCTGGGTATAACACTGCTGATGCGAAGGCCTCCAGGCAGTTTGAAGTGAAGCGCACGGATCGCGCCAGATTCGCTTATTTCCAAGAGAGGAAATTCAGTTTTCAGTTGCACAAGATAAATGGAGTGTTCTTGCGCGACGAACTCTGTGGGGGCAATATAAGCTGCGGACCCCTTGCCACTATTGTTCAGCGTCCCCAACAAGGACTTTGGGAGATCATTCTCCCCTGCCTTCAGGTACTCCAATAACGTGCCATCTTCCTTTAGGAGGGCCAGTTTTGGAGAATGATCACTTCTGTCATAGCCGAATGCCAGATAGTTGCCGGAAGGGAAAACCCCGATTTGGTAAATTTCAAAATCATCTTCGAGGCGTGTCGTTTTCTCATATTCTCCGTCGCGGCTAAAACTGACGATATAGAGATGATGTTCCGTCTTGTTCTGGCCTTTGGCAGCACGGAGCAGGAAGATCACTTCCGAGTCAGAAGCAAAGTGGCCAAGATCAGTGATGTCATACAGATCAGGGATTTGGTTGAGAGGAAAGGAGTGGGCTTCGCGCGATGGAGAAATGGAAGTTACCAGTAAAGAATTTTGGAAGGGCGCGAGATTTGCTGGCCCACTACCTGCGCCTAGAGGCTGGACCATCGTGAGAAAAACAGTTCCATCGCTTGTGCATTCGAACGGAAGGGCAACCGCAAGCACTTCCCCGAGGCCCGGAACCGCTTCCCCTTGTTTGAACGAAATACGGTAGAAAGCTGTACTTGATGGTGGAGTTGTTTTTGTCTGGGATGGCTGATCATTTGCCCAGCATAGAGTGATGGCTGCGACATATATTGCAATCCCGAAAAAAATACGCGCCATGATTTTCACCTCAAGAGACGGTCATCCATATAGAGATCGTGATCAAGCCAATTTCTTGTATTGCCACCTAGGATTACTGTATTAGTAGGCGATGCCGGGTGCCCTACTCAAGCCCTCGTTTGGCTTGAGTGGGATTGTATCGAAATTAAATTGGTCAGCACCAAAACTAGATTGACAAGCGCCAACCATGAAGTCTCCCACTCATTCGCAAAAAAACGCGAATGAGTGGGGCACCCGGCTAGCGACAACTGACGTGACGAATGAACATCCCCAGCCTTCGCAAAAAACGCGAAAGGCTGGGCCACCCATGTTTCTGTATGACCTGAGGCTGACGTTAAAGAAGGAGTGCCAGCTTTATCAAGTGAGGCCGACCACCGGCTTTTTGTTTTCCATGATGATCTCGTGTTCTGCGCGGCGCTACTCCTTTGCGGCGCCCTTTGCATCCGGTCTTGCGGACAGTTGCTTGTACAGGGCCGGATCGTAATCGTCCAGGCCGACGATTCCGTGCAGGTGGTTGGCGGGGACCCATGGCAGCCAGAAGCGGTGTGATCCCACGCCGCGGCCAGAGGGGCCGGGGCCGAGACGGAAGTTCTCCTGCTGCCAGCCGATGCCCTTCATGTCATACTGCCGCCCGGGCAGCGCGACCATGGACTTGGTGTCCATGAGCAGCACGCGCGCGACGGCAAGATAGTGCGGGTCATGCGTGTCATTGTAGAGGCGCGCATAAGATGGTACTGCCCAGTCCAGATACTCGTCTGTGCCGCCGGTATTCGCGGCGGTGATGTCTTGCAGGCCAACGGTTGGCACGCCTTTCTTCCAGTGCAGTAGTGCGTTATCGGCGTCGGCGGGCATTGGTAGATTCCATATCCAGATCCAGCTCTCGGCGAAATTACCAGCCGCTTTGGCGCGCTCAAGCCATTTTGGATTTTTGGTGGCGTCGTAGAGGCTCAGGTAAGCCTTCAGGCTCAACATGCCAGCCTCTTTGTCGGTGATGTTAGGGTTATCGCTGGCGCCGCCGATGAAGAGGCCGCGTGTGCCCCATGTAGACCAGACGTACTCTGCCGCGCGCAACGCGGATGCCTGATATTTTTGATCGCCGGTAATCTGCGTCATGAGCACGAACAAAGGCACAACGTTGTAGCTGCCGGTGCCGGTGGGCTCCATAACCTCATTTGTGCCCGGCTTCCAGCGGCGTGGAAAAGATCCATCGGGCCGCTGCTGTTCCACCAGCCAGTCAGAGTATGACTTGACCCACGCCAACCAATCCGGGTGCGGGCGGCCGAGCGCCAGCTCGCGCTGGTAGGCCTGCATGAGCGTATTCATGTCTTCAGTTGCATTGCGGAGCCAGGGCGCGAGCCAGAAGTGATCCCATGGCTTACCGGTGGAGAGATCGTAGCCCGTCGCTTCGAGCGGAATGGAATGCAGCGCCTGGATCATGGAAGCGATGATGGCGAGACCGGTTTCACGCATCTTCTGGCCGCGCTCGGTGTGGTCGCGGTCTCCCTCCTGTAGCAACTGGTCGGCGCATTCGAGATTTTTGCCGACGAATCCCATCGCGATCATGGTCCAGTTCCACTGTTTCTGATCCGCTACGGTCGAGAGTACAAAAGGAATGCCGGTGCGGCCATCGATCGTTGCAGCGTGCGCTTCCAGATGATCGAGCAGCACGCGGCGGACAAGATTGACATCGAGGTCAAGAATGGGCGGGTTTAGTGTGTCCCAGGCCCAGCGCCATGCGTCGCGCGTTACGTCGCGGAAGGATTCGTTCTGCCCAAAGCGGAAGCGGATTTCATAGCTGTCGGTAAAGCCATCGGTCATGGGGTGGTAGCGGCGTATCCAGCGCATCTTCGGCGGGATGGCGGAAGTTGCCGGCGGTGCTGGAGTAGCGGAGGCGAGTGTGGCCGCAGTGACGGGGGCGGCGCCAGCCGGACGGCCGCCGCCGAAGTCTGTGGTGGTGCTGGGATAGCGAAAGCCGAAGTGGACAGCGCCGTCTGCGGCCTGCCATGCGCCCATGGCTCCGAATTGGATGCGAGCATCGGTCATCACCAGCTTGGTGAGTTTTGACTCTTCTTCGGTTGTGTCGCCGCGTGGGTGCGGATCGAGCATGGCGATGGAGGCGCCATTTTCAAACGAGAGCGCAAATAGTGGCGCAGCGAGGATGTCTTCACGCATCACAAGCCGGCGCGCGGCGTAGGTCAGCGTGCCGCCCGGCGAGCGATCGCCATCGTAGGTTGGATCAGCGTAGATCGCGCCGGGCGCCATGAAGTTTATGTCTGGCCAGCCGATGGCGCTATCGAGAGAAAAGTCGAGCGCCGAAGCAAAGCCACCGGGAGCGTTGCCTCGGACCGTGACCTCGCGGCGCACGGAGAGTACGCCGTTGCTCAGGCTCCAAAAGTCATGTACGTGGAAGATGACACCGTCGGTCGAAGGCACGTCGGCAACGGCGTCCATCCCCGTCGCGGTGCGCCTGAGGCTCTTATATCCAGCGGAGTGTTCGCGGATATCATCGTCGGCGCGGTAGACCTCGATTGCCGCGGGCTGCGTCTGCGCTATGCGTGGCGCGTGGCCTCCAGTGATCTCGACACCCCATTCGCCAGAGGCTGCACGGGTGAACGATATCTCTCCTCCTGCGGGCGTTCGCCCAAGGGTCATCTGCTGGCCAGCAGCGAAGAGAGCTGTTCCGACTAACATGATTGTCGCGGCAAAAATATACCGCCGGGGTGCAGTTAAGATTGCATGCGGTTTCATTTCACCTGCTTCAGTACTTCAAAAAAGAAATAATCCATCCATAGCAATATACCTCTAGACATGGGCCCCTCTTCATAAGAGGGGCGAATCGAGGTGCGGAAACGGCAAAAGTTAAACAGAAGCTTCTCGATGGTTTATTCGATCAATCGAAAGAGACATGGTCCCTGGTCGCTGAAACGACGCTAACAGAAAACAAACAGTGGGCTACCCGGCTGAAGTGAAAAGTGGAATTGCGATTCCATCCTCAATAGGAAAAATCCCACCCATCTCCTATAATTTTAGGACAACCTGCCAGGGCTTGAGCTAAAATACTTCTGGCTTGCGCACAAGGCTCGCTGCGAGCTGGACCCTGGGGTAACCGCGATAGTTGGATCTGGTTGTAACCGTGCAGTTCGCCGCGGAGGGCAAAATGTTTTTGCGACGGAGTTTCTGGTCTCTCCTGCTTGTGTGCTCAATTCCTTTTCTTTATTCCCAAACCGCACCGGCTCCTGCGACTTCCAATCCTACTTTCAAAGCTAAGGTGCAGGCCGTTCTAGTGGATGTAGTGGTTACTGATGGAAACGGCAACCCAATCATCGGTTTGAAAAAGGATGATTTCGAAATTTCCGAAGACGGAAAGCCGCAGGTCGTAACTTTTTTTGAAGAACACCAAGGCGGCCCAGTCGGGGCGCCGAGTGAGCGCGCGAGCTTGCCTCCACACTCGTACACAAACGCTCCGCTGGTTGACCCCTCTGGCTCCGTCAACGTTCTTCTGCTGGATGCGCTGAACACACGCAGTGAGGACCAAGCCGTGGTCCGGCAACAGATGATTAATTACCTGAAGGCCATTGATCCGGGCCCGCGGCTAGCGATTTTTACGCTGGGGGAAGAGTTGCGAATGGTGGAAGGATTCACCAGCGATCCTCATCAACTATTGGCCGCGCTCAATCACAAGGGCTGGGGAGGAATGCCCCAGGCGCCGCACCTTCAATCGGGTGAAGATGCTGCGGTAGAGCAACAGGCGCTCGCGCAGATGGCTGACTTGGGCAGGGGCACAGGACAAAATGTCGCCGGCGCTATGCAATCGTTGCAGAATTTCCTGGGCGAGACGCGGGCCACGGAAATGACGACGCAAATGTCCGTGACGCTCCAGGTTCTGCAAACCTTGGCGCGCTATTTAAGCGTATTTCCAGGACGCAAGAACATTATCTGGTTTTCGGGATCTTTTCCCCGGATTGATTTTCCCTCCACGCGGGAGTGGATGGCAATGAACAGTAACGAAATCAGCGCGGGAGAAAGCGGGAGTGGGCTAGGGCAAGAAATAAAAAAGACCGTAAATCTGTTAGCGTCGGCGCAAGTGGCTGTCTACCCGATTGCGGCGCAGGGACTCGAAGCGGGCACACTCTTTCAGGCAAGTTCAGTAGGCCTGAGCCAGTCGAGGGTAAACGAGGATGAAGCCCGCATTTTGAACCAGAGCGCTGCGGATGACATCGCGACGAACACAGGAGGCAAGGCTTTTTACAACACGAATGGCTTGAGGGAAGCGTTGGCCGATGCTGTACATCAGGGCTCGTATTATTATCGGATTTCTTATTCTCCGTCGGACAAGCGCACACAGGGCCGCTACAGGCGCATTCGCGTGAACGTGGCGGGAGGCCGCTACAAGCTTGCCTACAGGCGCGGATATTTCGAAGACACGGAAAAAGAAGCGAAAGCGGACGAGTCGGAGCCAACCGATCCGTTGCAAACTCTGATGGCACGAGGGATGCCCGACTCAACTCAGGTCATTTACACCCTCAGAGTGCTTCCGTCCGACACCCCGCCAACCTCTCACCGTGGAATCGCTGGCGAGAACAAAGAGCTGCGCGGTCCGCTCAATCGATTCGGCGTGGACTTCGTGATTCCAGTAAATAATCTGGATTTCGATCTTGCGCCTGATGAGATCCGCCACGGCCACATAAGATTCTCTGTCTTGATCTATGACCATGACGGCAGGCCCTTGAATTGGGAGGAGATGTCGTTTCGAACAGTCTTGAAGCCGAAGATGTATCCCGTGGTTCAGAGTGCCGGGGTGCAATTTCATTTTGATATTGACGCGCCCCCGGGCGATTTATATATGCGAACCGGCATTTATGACTTTGGATCGAACAGCGCGGGCACACTCGAGGTCCCCCTGGAGTCTAAGACTATAACTGGGATTCCCTTCACGATTCACGAGGCCCAGGAGGAAGAATCTGCTCCGGCATCCGTTGAAAAACCTTCCAATGAGTTGCCCACTCACTCGCAGACTACAGCGACTGAAATCGCGACAGACTCGCCTTCCGCTTCGATCAGCGTCAGCCCGAAAGAAAGCCCTTCAACGAGCCATCCCGAACCATCCATCACGGCATCGGCGGTGCCGCAATTAAACTCCAAGTCTCAAATAGAGTCTTACTGTCGGAACTTTGGAGAAACAAACGGCCATGCTTCCGCGCTAACCAACGTTTGCGATGTTGCGCTAACGATGCAGGCGCACATGCCGGACATCGCTTGCGACCGACGCATGAAGCGGTCGTGGTGGAACGGCAGCCTGCGGCAGAAGGATACGGTCACTGCAAAAGTCACCTATCGTAACGGGCGCGACGATTACAAAAACATTCAGCTCGACGGTAAAGCCGTGGACGCGGCTTATCTGGAATCGTATGGAGGGTGGTCCGATGGCGAGTTCGCGAATATCCTGGCAGGTGTGTTCGCGCCATCCAGCAAGGCCAGCATCAAAGCCAAGAAGGACGAGTCACTCCATTCGAAACCCGCTTTGGTATTTCAATTCAAAGTGTATGGCCGTGACAATCACTCTTTCTATATCGAGGCCAATCACCATGAGACCTGGTATCCCGAATATCACGGCAGTATCTGGATTGATAAAGCGACATCGCAGGTCTTGCGCGTCGAGCGCGACACTGGAGAGATGCTGAATCGTCCAATCACTAAGGTGAAGACGACTATTGACTATTCTGAAGTTAGCTTTGGCGACGGCAGTAAACTCGTGCTACCCACAAATTCAGATGTTTCCATTTGTTCATGGGGATGTTCGCGTAGCTCATCGGAGTTCATCGGCTGGCGAAAATTCGGAGCCAGCACCAATATCATTCTTGACACCAAGAATTGATGGATCTTCTGGCTCTTGGCGCAGGGCACGTCCTCATCCGTAACGAGGCGAATGAGTGACGTACCCCCGCTTAGACGCTGCTCTGCCTTAGAATCATTAAGCGCCACGCGAGCGAGTTTCAATTACCTACTTCTGCAGTGCCGATCAGCGGCACGAGTTTTCCTTTCGCGTCCTTGAAGGAAAAAAAGTTGTTCCCATTGACACACGCAATATCCCCAGACTGATCCGTCTTCACGGAAAGCTCTTTCAGAATTTCGCCGCTTTGGCTGTCCAGCTAATAAATTTCGCCTTTAATCTGATCTGTTGCTCCATTTACGCGGACATACAGATGCTCATCGCTGGGAATGACACTGCTGATGCGAAGACCTTCCGGAAGTTTAGGGTGAATCGCGCGGACGGAGCCAGATTCGCTCACTTCCAGGATGGGAAAGTCCGTTTTTAACTGCACAAGATAAATAGAGTGTTCTTGCGCAATGAACTGTACGGGGGCAATATAAGCTGCGGGCCCTTTGCCACCGTTATTCAGCGTCCCCAACATGGATTTTGGCACATCCTCCTTCTGTACGTGCAGGTACTCCAACAGCGTGCCATCGTCCTTCAAAAGCGCCAATTCTGGAGCGTGCTCACTTCTGTCATAGCCGAATGCGAGATAGTTGCCCGAAGGGAAAACCCCAAGCTGGTAGATTTCAAAATCATCTTCCACTTGGGTAGTTTTGTCATATTCTCCATTACGGCTAAAACTGACGATATAGAGATGATGCTCCGCCTTATTCTCGCCCTTGGCTGCGCGAAGCAGAAAGATCAACTCCGAGTCGGAAGCGAAGTGGCCAAGATCAGTGATGTCGTAGAGATCAGGGATTTGGTTGAGGGGAAAAGAGTGGGCTTCCCGCGATGGTGAAATTGAAGTTACAACCAGAGGATTTTGGAAGGGTGCGAGATTTGATGGCCGATTGCCTGCGCCAAGAGGCTGAACCATCGCGATAAAGACGGTGCCATCGTTCGTGCATTCAAATGGAAGGGCAAGCGCACGTACTTCCCCGAGGCCCGGAACCGCTTCCCCTTCTTTGAAAGAGATATGGTATGGAGCCGCGCTTGAAGTTGGAGTTGGTTTTGTCTGGGAGGGCTGATCCTTCGCCCAGCATAAAGTGATCCCTGCGGCAAATACTGTAATCCCGAAAAGAACACGAGCCATAATTTTCACCTCAAGGGATGGTCGTCTATGAAGAGATCGTGGGGAAAGAGATTCCTTGCAATGCTCCTGTGCGCAGAAATTCTTAATATGTCTAAACTTTTTCGGGTGAGACAGGCAAAGAAATTTACATTCTCCTTCCTCCATTGCTGTTCATAGGTTCATTCGAGACGCAAAGGACTTGTCATTTCTGAATCCGAGACGGGGGCAAAGCTTTTGAGTTGGTTGTAACGCTATGCTCTAATTTCTCACCATTCGATGAGGTGAGAAATGATTGTTGATCGAGCGTGGACGGAACGGAATCTTGGGTTCGATCCGATTAAGACGCCTGCTCCTGCCGAAACCTTTGCGGTGAAGAAGGCGGCGAAGCCGTCGGCGGGGGTCGAAGACTTTCAGCGCGAAATTATTGACTTTGATTCGGAGGCGACCGAAGGGCGCGAGTTTCTTGCCTTCACGACTGCGACCGGGCTGTCACGCTTCTCAGAAATTCCGTGGCCGGCAGGGCTTACGCCGGCGACGGATGCGAAAGTCCGCACTGGTACGGGCGGGCGGCTTCCAGCGGCGGATGTTCTGGTGGTTACATGGACGGTGGATGAGGGGCATGCGCTGAGCCGCGTGCTAACGCCGGGCAAAGATTCGCACAACGATTACAAGTCTTACACGCGTAATTATGCGGCGATCTCGAAAAAGATGCGGGCCGGGTGCCCGGCGATTGAGGCGAAGCGGTTGGGCGCGTACTGGACGACGACCATCGGCGGGAAAAAGGTGGTGGTGTTCAAGTCCGACTCGCACATGTCGCAGGATGGGCCGAAGCTGCCGAACCTGGATGTTTGGAAGCAGATTATTGAGGACACACAGCCGAAGCTTGTCCTGACGACTGGCACGGCGGGCGGCATTGGCACGGAGTTTGAAGTTGGGGATGTGGTGGTGAGTCCGATTGTGCGCTTCGATTGCATCTCAAAATTCAAGAATGAGCCGTTTCATAGCGCGCACTACGGAAGCGAAGCGCCTGACACGAAATATTTTGCCAAGGCGAAAGAACTTTTTTCGGCGAATTCCGGGCAGCTTCCGAAGGACAACACGCGTCCGCCGAAAATTGCGGTGGTGCCGGGCAGTGCGTTGAGCCATTGCGTGATGACCACGGACTTTTTCGGCTTTGATACGTCTGACGATCACTACAAGTTGCAGGGACTCGCGGATGTTTCAGAGATGGGAGATGCGGTGCTGGGGCTGGCCAGCAGCCAGATGCAGGGCGCGCCTCCGTGGCTGGCGGTGCGGAATGTTTCGGATCCGCAGATAAAGGCAGAAGGGACTTTGCAGGAGCAGGCGCAGCTTGCGGCGCAAATCTATAAAGGATTTGGGCGGTGGAGCACGGTTTGCAGCGCGATTGTGTGTTGGGCGCTGATTGCGGCGGAGAAGTGAGAAGGCGACATTTCGTAGAGTTCATACTCTCGCGGGGAAGCTCTCGGCGGTTTGCTTCCCACCCTTTCGCAAAAAGCGCGAAAAGGGTGGGGCAACCTTGGTTGAGATAGTTTCGGCCAAGAAACGAAAAGGACCAGCCAGCCTGGCTAGTCAATCTCCTCATGCAATGGCAAATTTCGGGAGGAGCCGCCTACGCTTACTGTCCGCTTGCCGGTTGGGGTCATCCACTTTTGGCTGGTGGTGGACCAGTACTGTAGTTGGCGCTCGGGTACGTGAAGCGTGACTGATTTTGTCTCGCCTGCTTTCACGTTCACGCGATCAAAGGCAACCAACGCTCTCACGGGAACCTGTACACCGTTGGGAATGTTGGCTGGCTCGCCCAGGTAGACCTGCGGAACTTCATCGGAATCCATGTTGCCCGTGTTTTTGATTTGCACGGTTACGTCTAGTCCGCCGTCGGAGGATTTTTCCACCTTCAAGTCAGAGTAGGCGAAAGTGGTGTAGCTGAGTCCGTGGCCGAAGGGGAACAGAGGCTCAATGTTCTGTTTGTCGAACCAGCGATAGCCTACGTTTACGCCTTCGCTGTATGTGGTTTTACCGCCCACGCCTTTTTCGCTGCGCTCCGGATGTTGAGGATCGGTTGCGGCATAGTCCGTGAGATTTTTGGCCCAGGTCACGGGCAGACGGCCCGCGGGACTTACCTTACCGAGCAGGAGGTTGGCTGTGGACCAGCCGCCTTCGTCGCCGGGCCACCACATTTCAAGCACGGCTTTTACTTTATTCACCCAGGGCAGAGCAACGGGTTGGCTGGTGTTGAGCACTACGATCGTGTTTGGGTTCACGGCGGCTACTTCCTCGACAAGTTTGTTTTGATCGCCGGGTAGACCGAAGACTGGCTGAAGGCGCGTCCACAGGAATACGACGGCTGTTTTGGCATTTTTTGCCGCGGCGATGGCTGCGTCGTGGTCGGCCTGGCGTTGTTCAGGCGTGTACCAGTTCAAGCGGACTTGTACGGGCGAAGCCGAACTATCTGGCGTGGTCTTTATTTCAATCTTGTGCGGGCCTGCGGTCAGCTCGACGGCGCGGCGAAGGTTGTCGAGGCCGTCGGGGGTGGGCACTACATTGTCCTGGTTGGCTTGCAGAATGTCTCCATGAACGCCGCCCTGGAATGCGCCTGTCCTGGCCAACGGCTTTCCGTCAATCGCAATGGTAGCGTTGGTTCCCATGGCCTGCAGGTAGATCCAGTAATTTCCGGCGTGGGGTGGCGTGAGGGTGCCAGTCCAGGTCAACGTCGAGTTGGGCGGCAACGTGTTTCCATTCTTTTTCGTGAAGTTAAGTTGCGCATCGGTCTGTTGCGCGGCTCCGCCGCTGCGCAGGAGTCCTGGTTGGCCGTCGTGGCCGAGCGCGGTAGCGGGGATGGTTGTGCCGTTCATGTTGTCGGCGAAAGCGAACTGAATGTTCGAGTTTCCTGAAATCTTTTCCATTGCGGCGAGCGGGCCCACCTGCCGCGAAGGCAATCCCACCGAGCGTTCGCCGTTGATGCCGATCGCATCCACTTGCGCCGCGGTTGGGCCAATGAGAACTACGGAGTTCAGTTCATCGGATTTCAGCGGCAATGCATGGTCTTCGTTCTTCAAGAGAACGGCGGAGTCTTCGCCAGTCTTCTCGATGATCTTCGCATTTTCCTGGATGGGTTGCGGAGTGACGTTGTGTTGCTGTTGGCCGTCCATGTAGCCGAAGTGAATGATCTCGTAGAGAACGTGGCCGGCGGCGCGAGTAATGGTTGCTTCGCTCACGGTGCCGTCGTTGAGAGCCTTTTGCATCTTTTCGGGGTTGAGCTTCTTGCCAAAGTCGCCGGCACGAAAGCGGGCGGGAGCAGGCTCTTCGGGAATGTGTCCTCCAAACATCGCCATCATGTCGCGCAGCGCGTTCGGTGGCGGAGGAGGCGGAACCGGCTTGAGATCAAAAAATGAGGGAAGCGCAAAGTTGCCGAGTTTCACCTCGCCCGGCATCTCCATATCAAGGCCAGCATTGATGAAGTTCACCGCGTGGACCGCGCCCCAGTCGGAGGTGACGAAGCCCCTGAAGCCGATCTGGTCACGGAGAATGGTGGTGAGTGTGTCTTTGTTGCCGCAGGCGAATGTGCCGTTCACGCGGTTGTAGGAACACATGATGGAAGACACGCCTGCCTTTACCGCTGCGTCGAAGGGCGCAACATAGACTTCATGCAGCGTCTGATCATCCACGAAAATGTTGCCGCTGTTCGAGTCGTAAGCGACATAGTGCTTGACCTGCGCCATGACGTGCTGTGATTGGATCCCCTGGATTTCCGCCGCGCCGATCATGCTGGTCAGGAAAGGGTCTTCACCGAATGTGTTGTAGCCACGGCTGAACTCGAGATCGCGGTCAATGTTGACGAACGGTTGCAGGGAGACGTCAATCCCATTCGCACGGTCTTCACGGCCAATCACAACACCGTTGTCTTGGGCATCCTTTGCGCTGAACGTGGCGGCTACGGCCATGGTCGCGGACTCGGCTTCGGAGGGAACTCGTGTAAGCACGCCTGGAGGTCCATCGGCGAAGCGCAGGCCGGGAATTCCCAGCCGGGGCACGCCATTCAAATATCCGGCCTGTCCCTGGTAAACCTTTGGATCTTCCTGCGTGCCGTGAATCAGCGCGAGCTTTTCCTGAAGCGTCATCTCGCCGAGGAGCTTGTCCACGCGTGCATCGCCGGTAACGACCGGAGGCGCGGCCTTATCGGCAGCGAATGAAAAAACAGTCATACAGGCGAGCAGCAACGACACGAGTAGAGATTTCATGTGAGCCTTTTCTTTATGAATATGAAATTTTCGGGATGGATGTGCGTGGCCAAAACGTTTGAGACGGGTCTGGCTACAGGGCCAGACTATGTGCGCCGTACAGTGAAAAATCGATCTTCTAATCGGCGGCGATTGAATTGTAACGCAGGGGAGGGACGGTGTGTTGGTTTTTTGCGGCCTTTCTTTGGTTCGGTGTTTGCAAGGGGCGAGCGCCGGGATGCATGGGTCCTTCGCTACGCTCAGAATGGCAAATTTTGGGGTGAGGCGCGGTTTGAAATTGGTTTTTGACGTTGGTTATTTGATTTGCTATTTGACTACGAATTTTCGCAGGCGGCGCAATAGGGACTCTGGGGCGTCGACTTCGAGTTCCACCGTCGAGTCCTTGTATTTGCGGGAATGAATTCGAGCGCGGGCTTCGATCAGGGCCAGAGTTTTTCCTTCTTTTTGCGGAATGCGCAGGCGGACGCGCGAGACGGCGTCTTCGGTGAGGGCTTGGTCAATTCGGTCGAGCAGAGTGGAAATGCCGATATCCTTCGCGGCGGAGACGTGGACGGTGTGTGCATCGTCGCGCAGACTCTCTCTTTGCGCCGGCGGGAGCAAGTCAATTTTGTTCATGATGCGAAGGCGGGGCTTGGAGTCGGCGTCCAACTCTTTGAGGACGCTTTCCACTTGAGCGTCCTGCTCGGCTGAGAGCAGGCTGCTGCCGTCTGACACATGCAGAACCAAAGCTGCACGTTGGACTTCTTCCAGAGTGGCACGGAATGCCGTCACCAGCGTGTGGGGCAAATTTCGGATGAAGCCGACGGTGTCGGAGAGCAGCGCCTGACGCTTGGATGGAAGGGTTATACCGCGGATGGTGGGATCGAGCGTGGCGAACATGCGCGAAGAGGCGAGCACTCCGGCGTTGGTGAGCGAGTTGAACAGAGTGGATTTTCCGGCGTTGGTGTATCCGACGAGGGCAATGGTGGCCACGGGAACGGATTCGCGGCGTTGGCGCTGCTGTGCGCGGGTGCGGCGAACATTTTCGATTTGGTCTTTCACGTGGCGGATGCGGCGATGGATTTTGCGGCGGTCGGTTTCGAGTTGAGTTTCACCGGGGCCGCGGGTGCCGATTCCGCCGCCGAGTTGTGACATTTCGATGCCGCGTCCAGCGAGGCGGGGCAGCATGTACTCGAGCTGCGCGAGTTCAACTTGTAGTTGACCTTCACGGGTGCGGGCGTGGCGGGCGAAGATGTCGAGGATCAGTTGCGTGCGGTCAATGACGCGCACATCCACAATCTTTTCGATGTTGCGCTGCTGCGAGGCGGTGAGGTCATGATCGAACAACACGAGGTCGGCGGAGACAGAAGCCGCGGCCCCGGCGATCTCTTCTAATTTTCCTTTGCCGATAAGCGTGGCGGCGTCGGGTTTGTCGCGGTACTGGAGGAATTCTCCAACGATCTCAGCTTCCGCGCTTAGCGCGAGCGTGCGGAGTTCTTCGAGTGATTCTTCGGGGCTGAACTTCGGCACGGGCGGCGCTTTGGATGAAACGCCCAAAGTTGCGGCCGCATGAGAAGCCTGCGCGCCGGAAGTCAGCGATTTTTTGGGAGCGCGCTTACGGTACTCGACGCCGACCAGAAAGGCGCGTTCTTTTCCCGGTGAACCGGTCTTGAATAATGATGACTTCGTTCCTGACAAAGTAGCGAGCCGGTTCAGTTCAGGCGCACTGGCGTCGTCTGCTAGCTGGGCGGGGCGCCGCGCCGCCGCAACAAGAGAGTTTCTGGATTGAGAACCACGCAAGCCGCGAATATCTTATCCCTCAGTTCCCGATGGATTCGTGGTGGCCGCATGTTCGGTCGGCGCGGAATGGGCGGCCACAGGCACGGACCTCTCGCCGTGGCCATGTGAGCCGCGCCCCATGGCGATGGTTGAAATCGCGTGCTTAAAGATGAGTTGTTCCTGGTTATTGGTTTCAAGAACCACCGAATATTTATCGAAGGAGCGGATGCGCCCGGTCAGCTTGACGCCGCTGAGCAGATAAATGGTGATGCCAGTCTTTTCTTTGCGGGCTGTATTAAGGAAGGTATCCTGAATACTTTGTGCCGGCTTGTTGTCCATCGTGCCGATCTCTCCTAATTTTTATAAACAACACAGCTTCCCTCAAAACGCCACACATCGGGAAATTAGGTACAGGGGCCCCTGTCGTCCAAAATACAGACAACCCTTCAACAATACGGTTTCCTTGCCCTGTTTTCAACTGAGTAGTGAAATTGAGCAGTCGCTCAGTTTGGTTCGGATCGTCGGCCTGCGGTTCCAGTGGAGCGAATAATTGCCGATCTGCTCTAACGGGGACAGCCGACGACGGCTGTCCCCGGTGAGTCGTTGCGCACCTGCGTGGTTCACCGCAGGTCGGAGGGTTGACTTTCATTGGCGTAGAGATGAAAGTTCCTTTTGAGGTGGGTTGGCCATGAAAGCTGCTGTTTTGAGGTCGCCAAGGAAGAATTCGAAGCATCCGCTTCAGATCGAGGAGGTCCCTCAGCCGGAACCTGCGGCAGGACAAGTCCTTATTCGCGTGCGGGCGTGTGGCGTGTGCCGGACTGACCTGCATATTGTGGAAGGCGAGCTTCCGCAGCGTTGCGAATCTTTGATTCCTGGACATCAGATCGTTGGCGAAGTTGTTAAGGGGGCGCCGGCGGAACTTGCCGTAGGAACTCGCGTGGGCGTTTCCTGGATTGGCGGCGTGGACGGAAAGTGCTGGTATTGCCAGCGTGGCATGGAGAACTTGTGCGACGTGCCAACGTTTACCGGATATACGGTGAATGGCGGCTATGCGGAGTATTCCGTGGCGCGAACGGATTTCGTCTTTCCGCTTCCCGAGGAGCTGGATGATTTGCACGCGGCGCCGCTTTTGTGCGCGGGGATCATTGGGTTTCGCAGTCTCCGGGTGGCGGATGTGCGACAAGGAGAGAGGGTGGGACTGTATGGATTTGGCGCATCGGCGCATTTGGCGATCGAAGTATTGAAGGCGTGGAAGTGCGAGGTGTATGTCGCGACACGCGGAGAGTCGCACCGGAAACTTGCGGCAACGCTTGGCGCGACGTGGGTGGGAAGTGAAAAGGAAAAGCCTCCGGTGGAACTGGACCGGGCGGTGACGTTTGCGCCGAGTGGCGATGTGGTGATTGCGGCACTGTCGAGTTTGCGGAAGGGTGGGGTGGTGGCGATCAATGCCATTCATCTGGACAAGATTCCGGAATTTGATTACGACCGGCTGCTTTGGGGAGAGCGGCAACTGCGCAGTGTGGCGAATATGACCCGGGAGGATGCGCGGGATTTCCTCAAAATTGCAGCAGAGATTCGGCTTTCGCCGAAAGTGACTCAGTTCTCATTAGACCAGGCCAATGAGGCGCTGTCGGCGGTTAAGAATGATGCGATTGATGGGGCGGCGGTGATTGTGGTGTAGGGGTGTTCTTGGGAGTTCTTCCTTTCTGGAAGTTCCTTCGGAACTTCCGCACGGGCGGGACGCCCGCGCCTACATTGATCGCGCCTACATAGGTAGCTTCAATGTTTTCGTCTAAAGGTGAATAGTTTTGCAGCTTCGGGGAAGGTAACCATTAGGAAAACCAGGGAATATGGGGCGCGAACTGGCCCAAGACATGTGCGCGATGGACGTTAAAAGTCACATAATGAGGTACTTGCCAGCCAGTAACCTTGGAGTAATCCTTAAATCGTAATTGCCGATGGTGTTTGGAGTAACTTGTGCAACTTATGTAGCTCGACGACACTGGCCAGTCCTTAATATGAAAACTTTTACAAAAACTCTTTCGATGCTCGGTTGTCTGGCGCTCCTTTCAGTGGCTGCGTTCCCGCAGGATTTGCCGGAGGCGCCGAAGGCACAAACGCCAAAGGCTTTTTGGCTGATGACGGGGGCTTATACCGCGAGCATTATAGCCGATGGTGAGACGACTCTGCATCAGGTGTCGCAAGGATGCGGGGAGGTGCGCAGCCCCATGTTGTATGGCGCGCGTCCGACGGCGGCAAGGTTTTATGTGGCCAGCGCGCTGGTGGATGGTGGAACCATGTTCCTGAGCCATCGGCTGGTGCGATCGCAGAGTAAGTTCATGCGGACGGTGGGGTGGTCGCTTATGAGCTTTGGCACGGAGCAACATGCTCATGGCGCGTTTGCGAACTCGCGGGTCAGCTGCCAGTAATGGTTTAGTTTTTCCTTCCTTTTGAATGTTTGCCGGGTTTCTTCGACTGCGCTCAAGGCAGTTTCGACCCAGCGCCACACGAGCGATGCGGCACGATCTTTCCCACTCTCATAAAACCTAAAGACAAATCCTTTACGACGGAAACGGCGGCTGCGGGAGTAAGCTTTCGAGAGCGATGATTCCGCATCTAGCCGGTAACCACCATATCCGGCCTAAGGAGCTCTCTATGCGTTCTGTCCTGAAGGTCCTCTTGCCATGCATACTGATCGGGTTTTTCTTCGTCGGGTGTCATAGTTCTTCTTCCTCCACGCAGAGTTCTCCTCCGCCCGACCCGTCGAATCCGCCGCCGAGCAGCGGTAGCGCGGACGTTGTGACGTATCACAATGACAATGCGCGCACGGGACAGAACCTGAGCGAGATGACCCTGACGCCCGCCAATGTGAACTCCACTAATTTCGGGAAGCTCGCGGTGTTTTCGGTGGATGGGAAGGTGGATGGCGAGCCGTTGTATCTTTCCGCGCTGAGCGTTGCAGGCGCTACGCACAACGTGTTGTTTGTCGTAACAGAGCATGACAGCGTATATGCGATGGATGCCGACAATGGAACGGTATTGTGGAAGGTCTCCATGCTGCAATCGGGGGAGACTACGAGCGATGCGCGAAGCTGTTCGCAGGTAGTGCCGGAAATCGGGATCACGGCCACTCCGGTAATCAACAGAAGCGCTGGACCGCACGGGACGATCTATGTAGTCGCAATGTCGAAGGATGGCTCTGGATATCATCAGCGGCTGCACGCACTCGATGTGACTACGGGCGCAGAGCAGTTTGGCGGGCCAACGACGATCCAAGCTTCCTTCACGGGAACCGGTGACAACAGCACCGCCGGCAAAGTGGTGTTTGATCCAGGGCAGTACGAAGAGCGGTCCGGGCTGCTACTGATGAATGGCGTCATTTACACGACCTGGACATCGCATTGCGACAACCGTCCGTACACGGGATGGGTGATCAGCTATGACGCGACGACACTGGCGCAGAAGAGCGTGCTGAATTTGACTCCGAACGGGAATGAGGGCGCGATCTGGATGGCGGGAGCAGGACCTGCCGCTGACAACAGCGGCAACATCTTTGTGCTCGATGGCAATGGCACGTTTGACGGCACATTGGATACAAATGGATTTCCAACGCAGCGGGATTTTGGGAATGGCTTTTTGAAACTTTCAACGACGGGCGGACAAATTGAAGTCGCGGATTATTTTGAAATGTCGAACCAGATGCAGGAGAACGACACGGACATCGATCTGGGTTCAGGAGGCACGGTGGTGCTGCCGGACCTGAATGATGCCTCGGGGAATGTGAAGCATCTGGCTGTGGGGGCGGGAAAAGACTCGAATATTTACGTGGTCAATCGCGACGATATGGGAAAGTACAATCCGAATGCGAACAATATTTATCAGGAAGTTCCAGGGCAACTTTCCGGTTCGGTGTTTTCCATGCCAGCGTATTTCAACGACACGATTTATTACGGTTCCGTAGGAGACAATGTGAGAGCGTTTCCCATCACGAATGCGAAGTTGGCCACAACCGCGAAGAGCAAAACAGCAGCCACGTTTGGATACCCCGGGGCGACTCCTTCGATTTCAGCAAACCAAAGCAGCAATGGCATTGTGTGGGTCACGGAAAATGTAGATCCCGCGATATTACACGCGTATGATGCGTCGGATTTGTCGAAGGAGTTATACAACAGCAATCAGGCTGCCGCAGGACGCGACAATTTTGGGGCGGGAAATAAGTTCATTACCCCGATGATCGCAAACGGGAAGGTTTATGTGGGAACCACGAACGGAGTGGGCGTGTTCGGGTTGCTGCACTAATAGCGTTTTCGGTTGAGTTTGTCGGCGATGTTTATTGGCCAGCGGTCACAATTTTTGTTGTGGTGATGGCTTGGCCTACGTGGCGTTGGGCGTGGTCGGCTACGTGGACAAGTAATCCCGCGACGGTTGTGGGCAGTTGGTTTTTGCCTACGTGGCGCGAGTTGGTGAGTTGATCCGGATGGAAGGCGCGAATGCGCGCGGCGGCCTGGGCGAGCCCTGCGTTTAGTTCGTCAAAGAGAGTTTGCGAGGTGGCTCCGGGATCGAGTTCGGTTTTAAGCAGCGCAAGCTGCGGTTCGCTGAGTTGTTGGCCTTCCGCATAGGTAAGCAGGCGGTCGGTGCTGCGGGCGATGTGGCGGATGTGGAATGCGACTGGGGCAATTCCCGAAGGGCGCGCGTTGAGTTGTGCTTCGGTGAGCGCGGAGCACCAGCGGTCGAGGTCTTCTTGGGCAGCCTCGAGAGCGTGGAGAACGGCGCGCTGCGTGGGTGCGATTTCGGCGAGCGTGCCTCGCAACCATGGTTCGGGGAGTTTTGGCTGGTTCATTTGATCGTTGTCTCCGGATTTATCTCAGTTTATCGCGAAGGCAAATATTCTATGGTTTTTTCAAAGTGATATTTTCCTGCAGCGGCGTGCATCCCTTGACTGGCGTCCATGAGAATGTTCCAGCGAGTTCGCCTTGCTGGGCGTCGAATTCTAAAGGAAATTTGGTCTTATTGGGAAGGCCGGTGAATTTGGCCTTGCCGTCTACATTGCTTCCGACTTCAAGGTCGGTTTTCTTTACGCCTAAAAATCCTGTCGCGATATGGACTCGGACTTTTGCGTTGTAGAGCGGCGCGCCTGTGGAATCTTTGGCTGTGAATTCGATGGAGCAAGGCCCCAGGCCTCCGTCCACGCTGGGAACTTCGTGAGGGTTGGGGGTATCGGCGGCGAACAATGGCGAAGCGCAAAGGAGGAGACCAGAGATTAGTAGGAACAAAAAAGCAATGTGGCGCGCAGGTTTCATGGAAAGCATGATGAAGAGCATAACGCAATCGGGCGAGGGACGAACAATGGATTTTTCTTTGGGCCGCGTTCGCAATTGCCTTGAATGCGTTTCAAAGTAGAATCAGCAAGCGACGATCGGTAAAACCACGATCGGCAATGCAATGAAGCCCAACGATTCCAGCGACGAAGTTCTTGATCCGGTAGCGGCCTATGATCGCATAGCCCCGGTCTTTGAAGAGATCTCGCTACGCAGGGAGGCATACTTACGGAAGATAGAGGAGTTGGTGGTTGCTCGAGTGCCGGCCAACTCGCAATCGCTGCTGGATGTTGGCGCGGGTGATGGAAGGCGGGCTATCCGGATTGCGCGCGAGGCGGGAATTCATAAAACTGTGTTGCTTGAGCCAAGCGAGAAGATGCTGCGGGGCGCGGATGCCAGGTGTGAAATATGGCCGATTCGCGCGGAGGCATTGAATGGTACGGTTGGGGAGGGAAGATCATTTGATGTGATCATCTGTTTATGGAACGTGCTGGGGCACATTCGGCTACAAGATCGATTGAGTGTTCTCAGAGAGCTGGCGCGTTTGCTGTCGCAAGACGGCGTGTTGTTTGTGGACGTGAATTATCGCTACAACATGGGGGCGTATGGGTTGTGGCGCACCGTGGGGCGTATGGTCTATGACCGATTCGCGCCCGCGCAAAGTAATGGGGACGTGCTTGTGAGTTGGGAGTTGGACGGAATGGGCTGCACAACATATGGTCACGTTTTTATGCAGCGAGAGATGGAGAATTTGATTGCTGGGGCTGGACTGAAGATTACGGGGAAGATATTTGTGGATTATGGGAGCGGGGAAGTCAGGCGCCGAGGACTACAGGGGAATTTGTTTTACGTTCTTCGCCGTCGTGGGTAATCCGCGGAGAGATTCTTTCAGCGCGAAGCAGACTTCATTGATTTGGAATTCGGTGAGCTGGTTGAAAAACGGCAGCGCAAGTACGCGGTCCGCCGCGAATTCCGTATGTGGGAGGGAATGCAGGCGCAATTCTGCCGCGACAGGTTGCAAATGCAGAGGGGGGAAGTAGCGGGCGGTGGCGATACCGCGCGAAGCGAGTGCGGCGCAGAGTGCATCACGGTCGGCGACATTGAAATTGGGTGTTAGCTGCACGACGTAAACAAACCAACTGATGCGGCATCCGGGAGCGGACAAAGCGGAGCGCACGATCTCAGGGATGCTTGCCAGCTTTTGATCGTAAATTTCCGCTATAGCCTGCCTGCGTTTCACAATGGACTCAATCCGCTTGAGTTGTTCCAATCCCAAAGCGCAGTTCATTTCTGAAAGGCGGTAACTGTAGCCGATCTCCGCCTGTTGATACCAATCGAGCGAAGGGTCGCGGCCCTGATTGCGCAGTGGGCGGGCGTGGTCGGCGAATTCATGGCTATTGGTTGCGAGAATGCCGCCTTCTCCGGTAGTGATTTGCTTGTTGGGATAAAACGCCAGCACGGAGATGTGTCCGAAAGAACCGGCTTTGCGGCCACTGCTTTCTGAACTCATGATTTCTGAACCTAATGCTTCACAGGCATCTTCGATCAGATAAAGTCCGCGGCGGTCGGCAAGGTCGCGCAGTTTTGCGGCGTCAACGGGGCGGCCAAAGGTGTGGATGGCGATGATTGCGCTGGTTCGTGGGGTGATCGCGGTTTCGACAAGTTCAGGAGTGGGGTTAAGCGTGGAGGGATTGATATCCACAAAAACGGGAGTGAGTTTTTCCTGCAACAGAACGTTGAGAGGGGCGGCGAAAGCAAATGAGGGAAGAATGACTTCCGAACCAGCGGGAAGATCGAGGAGCCGCAAAGCCAGGTGAAGCGCGGAGGTGCCGGAGTTGACCGCAACCGCATAGTCCACGTGCAAATAGGAAGCCACCGCATTTTCAAATTCCACGAGCTTTGGTCCGAAGCTGAGGTCTGGCGTGCGCAGTACATCCAAAACGGCTTCGCGGTCGGCATCGGTAATTTCGGGACGGGCGAGCGGGATGTGGAATTTCGTCATTCGCATTACCGGGTGCGTTTGAACAGAAGCTTGGGGCCTAATTCTGTTTCCGCCAGAATTTTTGTGATTCGTTGTGAGGCGCGGCCATCACCGTAGGGGCTTTCGAGTCCGCTGCAGGCTTTAGCGAACTCGGGCGACAATGCGCGTTTGAGCGCGGCGGCAATCTTTTTTCTGTTTGGCGGGACATTGATGACATTGGCGGCGTGCTCGCGTCCTTGCTGGCGGATGCCGATATTCAAAGTTGGAATGCCGAGGGAGGTGGATTCGATAACGCCGCCGCTGGAGTTTCCCGCCAGAACGCTCGCATTCTTTAATAGGCTCAAGTAAGTCATGTGATCCAGGTTGATGAGCAGCTTGGATGATGGGCGCTGCTGGATAAATTCTTCGGCGAGGCGGATGATGCGGCGGCTGCCGGCGTCGGCATTGGGGTAAATGAAGATGATGGGATGCAGAGCAGCACGCAAAGCGGCGAAAAATTCGGCGGCTTCCTCGACCTCATTGTCCATCAGGGTGACGGGATGATAGAGGGCAAGAATGAATTTTTCCGGGATAGAGAATCCGAGCTTTTGTTCCAGTTGAGCTTTGCTGAGAAGTTTGCCGCGGCGGAGATCGTCAAGTGACAAGCTGCCGCTGAAGGTCACGCGCCAGGGTTCTTCGCCCATGGTGAGGATGCGCTGTTGCGCGCGGCGGGTGCAGGCGAAATGCAGGTGGGCCATTTTGGTGATGGCGTTGCGGACGGCGTCATCGATGGCTCCGGCTGTGATTTCTCCGCCTTCAATGTGGGCGATGGGAATTCGCAGGGTGAGGGCGACGCTGGCGGGCGCGAGCATTTCGTAGCGGTCAGCGACCAGTACGAGTAAGTCAGGACGAAGATGGCCGAGAACATCCGCCAGACCTAAAACGGCGGTTCCCAGGGTTTTTGCCATTCCAATGTCGGTGTCAGAGCTGAGCAGGCATTCGATGGCCGTGAAGTTTCGCGAACCACGCTTTCCGATTTGCTTCCCGGTGTGGCCGAATTCAGGGGACAGATGCGGGCCCAAGGCGATGACGTGCAGATCAATCGC
>JANWKU010000076.1 GCA_025451215.1 Terriglobales bacterium | reverse complement strand
TACTTCGGCAAAATATTGCTGTAACCCATCAACGGAATGTGCAGCCGTGAGACGGTCCCGACTCCCGGCAATGCATTGGAACCGGTCCCAATGCCATAGACCATAATATTGTTAGTCAGTAGTACCCGCAGCACGTCGCGGTAGCTGGCGCGGCTCCGGTATTCGCGGCCATCGCTGATGATAAAAATGATCTTGCGCCGTGATTTGTCGCGCTTGCTCAAATCAAATGCGGCTTTCAGCACCGCGTCATTCAACACAAAAGACTCTTTCGGCGGGTTCCTTACCATTGGCGCACTAGGATCCGCAGGGACACCATTAATGGTGGGCCCTTGGGGACCAAGTGGGCCGCCCGTGACTGGGACTCCATCATTGTGCCCGCGGACGGTTTTCAGGTCATCCAGCACCGCACCCAATTTTCTTCCCGCAGATCCGAAATCGGAGACTTCTCCGACCGCGCTGCTATAGGTGTAAACGCCTACTTCATCGAATTGGCTAAACGCTCCTTGTAACGATGCGAAGGTCCGATTTACCTTCTGCAAAGCGGAATCCGGCATTCCAAGATCAATAATGACCGCTACGGAAAGCGCGAAAGGATCGCTGGTAAAGAAATTCATCTTCTGCTGGACGCCGTTTTCGAAGACTTGAAAATCCTTGGCGACCAGGCCCGGAGTCATGCGCCCAGAGTCGTCCGTTACCCGGACGGGAATAATTACTTGGTTAACATTTACCCTGAACACTGGATCCAGATTTTGCGCCGATCCGTCGTTGGTGGCACCGCCTTCGGGCACGGTCTTGATGTTGATCGGAGGCTTCGGGTAGTCCGGTTCCGGCTCAGATGGGGGAATATCATCTGTGCGGGGAGGCGCTATTTTCGGTATAGGCGGAACGTTCTCAGTAGGTTGGGCCGGAGATTCGTCGGGCACCGGAACCGGGGCCGCCGGTAGTGGCGGAGGCTCGTCCGGCTTGACGGCCGAGGGCGCATCCGGAATATCTTCCTGCTTCTTTTGGCCTTGTTGCTGCTGGGCCAGCGCTACCGCGCAAGCCAATACCAGAAACCAAATTCCCTGCCGCCACTTCCGTACGTTCATAGAGCCAATCCAGCCCACAATCTTAAAATGTTCTGCATTTAGGATGCTTTAAAGTATTCGCTTGGTGCATCTAACTTTTACAGACTTTAAATTGAGACCTATCCATAATAAGCGATAATTGAGAGAATCTCGTGCGCGTGAAACTCTGCCTTTCGCAACTCGCCAGCATACTTCTGCTGTGGTTTTTTCTGACTGCTGCCGCTGCCGCGCAGCGCGTCCCGCAACTCGCGGGCCAAGACCAGTCTAATTCGCCGGCGCAGGATTCCGATGACACCGCTCCCGATCGCTCAGCCGAAACCTTAAAAGTGAATGTGGACGTGGTGCAGCTGTTTTTTAATGTGAAAGACAAAAAAGGCGGACTGATCCCCAATTTAACCAAAAGCGACTTCGACCTTCTTGAGGACGGTAAACCTCAGACAATCAAATACTTTAGCGCGGAATCCGACCTCCCTTTGACCTTGGGAATTTTGATTGATTCCAGCGGCAGCCAGCAACGGGTCCTGCCCATGGAAAAAGAAGTCGGAGCCAATTTCCTTCGAGAAATCCTGCGTCCCAAGGATGAGGCGTTCGTCATTAGCTTCGATGTGGATGTAAATCTTCTTCAGGACTTCACCAACTCCGACCACGCCCTGCGCGCCGCCTTGAATAGCGCAACCATTAACGCACCTACCTCAAGTTGCGGCATTCCCGGAATGGGAGGAGGGCCGCTGCCGTGCAGCGCCACTCCCCAGGGCACGCTGCTTTACGACGCCGTATACCTGGCTTCCCACGACGAGTTGGCCAAGGAAGTGGGCCGCAAGGCGATGATTTTACTTACCGATGGCGAGGACCAAGGCAGCAAGCTCAAGCTGCGGGATGCAGTTGAGGCCGCGCAGAAGTCTGACAGCATTGTCTACGTACTGCTGATTGCCGACCGGGCAGCGTATGGTTTTGGAGGTTACTCCGGCGATAGTGAGATGAAGAAAATGACTGAACAGACTGGCGGCCGCGTGATTGAAGTCGGTAATAACCAGAAAAAACTGAAAGAAGCGTTCGACCAGATTGCCGCCGAGTTACGCAGCCAATACAACATCGGCTATGTGCCTACGAATTCCATCAAAGATGGCACATTCCGCAAAGTTGAAGTCCGGCCGCATGGGAAAGATTATCGCGTTCAGGCCCGGGCAGGATACTACGCTGTGGCCCACACCGGCGATTGAATAAACCATCCCCTGTCATGCTGAGCGCAGCGATGCTTCGCGTAGCGGAGCATTGCGAAGTCGAAGCATCCCTACCGTCATGGAGATCGCCGAAGTTTGTTCAAACCTCGATCTGGCCGGCGCTATTTCCTGCGCCAGCGGAAGCCCTCTTTTGTGTTCTCCACAAGAATTCCGGCGGCGGTGAGTTCGGTGCGGATCGCGTCTGAGACCGGGAAGTTCCGGCTGCGTCGGGCAGCTTCCATCTCGGCTAATTTTTGATTTACATCGCTGTCAGAAAGCCCGGCAGACAGCACCACAGTCTTTAGTTCCTGGCTGATTTCACTTTCCTTGCCGGATTCCTTCGTCGCCCATTCCAGCACGGACTTCATCAGCGGCACATCATCGTCTCGCAAAATATCGAAGATTGAATCGAATTCCTCGAGCGCACGAAGCAGGGCCGGGACATCTTCTTTGCTCACCTGTCCCGAATCCAGGGCGGCATTAGCGGTGCGCACCATATCGAATAGCGCCGCTTGCGCTTGCGCCGTGTTCAGGTCGTCGTCCATGGAGGCATGCAGCCGTTCGCTGCTGGTTTTTGCCAACTCCGTCATTGCTCCCGCAGAAGCGGAGGCAAACTCCGTATTAGTGAGCCGCCAGCGAAAATTGCGCAGACGCTCCACGGAAACCGCCGCGGCCTGCAAGCCATCAAAAGTAAAATTCAGTTGATTGCGATATGGAACCGACGCTAGAAGAAAGCGGATGGAAGAAGGCTTGTGTCCCTTCAGGACCAGGTCGCGCAAGGTATAGAAATTTCCCTGGCTCTTGGACATCTTCTCGCCCTCGATCAGCAGGAACCTGGAGTGAAACCAGAACTGGGCGAAGGGCTTTCCCGTCAGCGATTCAGATTGCGCGATTTCATTTTCGTGGTGCGGAAAAATTAAATCTTCGCCACCTGCATGCAGATCGAAACTTTCGCCCAGTTTGCTGATGGACATGACTGAACATTCAAGGTGCCATCCGGGACGCCCGTTCCCGATGGATGTGTCCCACGAGGCTTCTCCCGGCTTCGCTGCCTTCCACAAGGCAAAGTCGCGGGCGTTATCTTTTTCGTATTCATCTACATCCACGCGCGCACCATCTTCAATCCCGGCGAAATCTTTTTTGGAGAGCTTTCCATACCCAGGAAATTTGGCGATTGAAAAATAGTAGCTACCGTCTTCGGCGCGATAAGCAAAACCTTTTTCTTTGAGTTTCGCGACAAAATCCGCCATCTGCGGAATGTAGTCCGTCGCGTGGACAAACTCCGGCTGGCGAACATGCAGGGCGGTTAAGTCTTCCATGAACGCCTGCTCGTATTTTGCCGTGTACTCTTTCACACTGACGTGGTCCCGCGCGGAATTGCGAATGATTTTGTCATCCACGTCGGTAATGTTCATGACGTAGTAAACTTTGTATCCGTTCAGCCCCAGCCATCGAAACAGGATGTCCACCGCGACAAAAGTCCTGAAGTTTCCAATGTGGCCGTAGTCATATACGGTAGGCCCGCAGGCGTACATGCGGACTTCATTCGGCTGGAGCGTGCGAAATCCCTCCACCTCGCCGGACAATGTGTTGTAAATGCGCAAGGCCATGTCTAATTTCTATTTCTAAGAGTGGAGCGCGAGAACAGAATTTTTATTCTAGGGGCGAGAGAGAAAATGGGTCAAATGCGCTGTCGCGCTTGAGATAATCTTTAGACCATGAAATCCGCCGGAGAAATCATTCGTTGCCCCTGGGTGGGCAATGAGCTTTCCATTCGCTATCACGATGTGGAGTGGGGAACTCCAGTGCACGCCGATCGTACGTTATTCGAATTCCTGATTCTTGAAGGCGCGCAGGCCGGCCTCAGTTGGGACACAATTCTGAAGAAACGCGAAAATTATCGCACCGCTTTTGACAACTTCGACCCCGCCCGCGTGGCCCGCTATGATCGCAAGAAGGTGCAAAGCCTGCTGAAAAATGAAGGCATTGTCCGCAACAAGCTCAAGATCCACTCGGCGATACGCAATGCAAAGGCTTTTCTAGAGGTGCAGAAAGAATTCGGCTCGTTCGACCGGTATATTTGGAGTTTCACAGGCGGAAAGCCAATCGTGAACACCAGGCGCGCTCACAAGCACATTCCCGCTAGCGTGCCGGAATCTGACGCTATGAGCAAAGACCTGAAAAAACGAGGCTTCAACTTCGTAGGTACGACTATCTGTTACGCCTTCATGCAGGCCACGGGGATGGTCAACGATCATCTGGTGAGTTGTTTTCGCTATACTCAAGTGGGCGAGTGACCGGCGACTCCTTCCTAAATGTTCCGGAAAATGGATGCGCCGGGACAATCATTTGCATCTATAAACCGGAAATTGAATCAAGATAACTTGTTGACCTGCTAAGGTCAGAACGCTTTTGCGAGAGCCTTACCTTGTTCCTATGAAAGAACAGAGCACGAAGTTTTACCGGCCATTCAAAAGATTTTCGCGGATCATGACGGCGGCCCTGGGGATGGTTTTGGGCAGCTTTGCATTTTCGCGCATGGCTCGCGCGCAGACGGGCGGCTCCAGCAGTTCAGCGCAACAGCCAAACGCTCCGTCAGCGTCGCTTTCTTCGGGCGCGAGCAATATGGGTTCTGGGCAGGCCGCTGGTTACTCCTCATCGCAGAGCCCGTACATGGGCAGTGTGCCCGAAGGCACGGCCACTTCCCAGGTGTTGCCGCTTACCTTCAAGGAAGCAATTGATCGCGGCTTGCGAAATAATCTTGGAATCCTACTCGTAAGCGACAGCACATTGGCCGCACGCGGGGAAAAATGGAAAGAGCTGGGAGCGCTACTGCCCAATATTTCGGGAACGGTAAGCGAGAATGTGGATCGTATCAATTTGGCCACACTGGGCTTCCGCTTTTCCGGGCCGGCCTTTGCCGGAATTCCCAGCGTGGTTGGCCCCTTCGGTTACTTTGACGCCCGGCTCAATTTTTCCCAGACCCTCTTCGATTGGAATGCATGGAAGCGGGAACGTGGGGCGTCGCAAAATGAAAAAGCCACCGAGTACAGTTACAAGAACGCCCGGGAACTGGTCGTACTCGCCGTCGGCAATGCTTATTTAGAGACCTTGGCCGGCGCCGCTCGTGTGGATACGTCCACGGCGGAAGTGAATACCGCGCAGGCGCTTTTTAACAAAGCCGAAGACCAGCAGAAAGCCGGGGTGACTCCCGCGATTGACACTCTGCGTTCTCAAGTCGAATTGCAAACCCGCAAGCAGCAGTTGATCGTGGCACGCAATAACTTCGCCAAGCAGAAACTTTCCCTCGCCCGAGCCATCGGCTTGCCTCCGGGCCAGGAATTTGCTTTGGTGGAAAAGGAGCCTTATCAGCCGCTCATTCCAATGCCCGTGGATGAGGCGCTGAAGCGCGCCTATACCCATCGCTCGGATTTCCTTGCCGCGCAGCAGCAGGTGAAATCAGCGGAGTTTTTCCGCAGCGCCGCCGCCGCGGAGCATCTGCCTACGCTGGGTGTTGAGGGTAACTATGGCGACAGTTCGGTCGCGCCAGGCAATCCCGAAACTGTTTATCAGCTTGCGGCCACGCTGAAAATCCCGATATTCACGGGAAACAAATCGCACGCCGATGCCTTACAGGCGGAGGCCACGCTGCGCCAGTACAAGCAGCAGATGGAAAATCTTCGCGGCCAGATTGACTACGAAGTGCGGAGCGCGTTGCTGGACTTGGAAGCCGCCGCCGAACAAGTGGAAGTGGCGCAAAATTCCGTGGACCTTGCCAACCAAACCTTGGCCCAGGCGCGCGATCGCTTTACCGCCGGTGTGGCCGATAATCTGGAAGTGGTTCAGGCGCAGGAATCTCTGGCTTCGGCCAACGAAAGTTATATTGCCAGCCTCTATTCTCACAACGTAGCCAAAGTGGAACTGGCGCGCGCCATTGGTTATGCCGAGGAAGGCGTTAAGCAATATTTGATGAATCATGGGCCGTGATTGCGACGGCCAGCGAAATAAGAATCACCTACAAGAATGAAATAGATCGATTGAATGGACAGACTGAAACGACAAGACGATGACACCGACTGAAACTGAAAACGAAAAAGAACAATCGCACGAACGGCTGCCTGCTTCCGATAAGGACATGCATTGGAAGCAACGGCTGAATGCCCGCGATCCCCGCTTCCGCATATTTTTGATTGCGGGAGTGATCGTATTGCTGGTTGTGGGCTTCTTTGTGTGGCGTTATCTCACCAGCTATGAGTCCACCGACGACGCGCAGGTTGACGGCCATCTCAACCCCATTAGCGCGCGCATCTCCGGGCACGTCTCAAAGCTCCAGATCGTGGACAATCAATTCGTAAAGGCAGGCGACCCCCTGCTGCAGATTGATCCCACGGACTACCAGGTGGCGTTGCAACAGGCCCAGGCTAATTACAACAATGCCATGGCGCAGGCCAAAGCCGCCGAGGCCAATGTTCCCATCACCTCAGTCACCACGGAAAGCCAGGTCAGCACAGCCCAAGCCGATGTGGACTCTGCCCGCGCCGGCATCTCCGTGGCGCGGCAACAACTCGACGCGGCCCGCGCCCAGCAACAGCAGGCGGAAGCCAACAACGTGAAAGCGCAAAGCGATTTAGCGCGCTACAAACAGCTTGTCGAGAAACAGGAGATTTCCGAGCAGCAGTACGATCAGGCGGTGGCGGCTGCCAAAGGCTCCGCTGCGGCGCTGGATGCCGCGCGCGCGTCCGCTTCCGCTGCGCAACATCAGATAGCGCAAAGCCAGGCCAAGCTTGAAGAAGCGGAAGCCAATTTGCGCTCCACGGCGACTGCTCCGCAACAAATTGTTGCCATCAAAGCGCGCGCTGACGCAGCCATGGCTGCGGCCGAAACAAGGAAGGCGGCCCTCGATCAAGCCAGACTCAATATCCAGTACGCACAAGTTACGGCTCCAGTGGACGGAATCGTCAGCAACCGCACTGTAGAGGTGGGACAGAATGTGCAGCCGGGTCAGCAGTTAATGACGATTATCCCGTTGACGGAAAACGATCTCTGGATCACGGCTAACTTCAAGGAAAATCAGCTGAAGGACATGCGGGTGGGCCAGCGCGTTACCATTTCCGTGGATGCGCTGGATCATGACTATAAGGGCCACGTGCAGAGCATTGCCGGGGCCAGCGGCGCGCGCTTCAGCCTGCTGCCTCCGGAAAATGCCACGGGAAATTATGTGAAAGTCGTGCAGCGCGTCCCGGTAAAAATAACTATTGACCCGGGCGAAGATAAGAACCATGAACTGCGCCCCGGCTTGTCGGCGGAGCCAAAGGTTTGGATTCGTTGAAGGCATTCTGATATAGAGAAGTTGAGGAGCCCTTGCCAGCTCATGTTCCGCATTATCACGGTCGAACGGGAGTACGGTTCCGGAGCGGCGGCCATTTCAGCGGAGCTTTCACGCCGCCTCGGCTGGAAGCTCTGGGACGAGCAACTCACGCACGAAATTGCTAAGCTCGCGAACGTAGAGCATTCGGTGGTGCGGCGTTGCGAAGAGCGTGTGGACAGCCGTTTTCACCGCCTGGCCCGGGTCTTCTGGCGCGGCAGCTTTGAACGCAGCGCTCCGCTCGCTTCCATGGACACCTTCGATGCCGACCGAATGGTCGCCATGGTAGGCCAGGTGTTTAGCGAAGCCGCCGAGCAGGGCAACTGCATCTTCGTGGGCCGGGGAGCTGCCTACTTTTTGCGCGACCGTCCTGACGCATTCCATGTTTTTCTGTATGCTCCGCGCGCGGAAAAATTCCGTCGCACCGTGGCGGCGGGAAAAAGCGAGCGCGAAGCCAATGAACTGCTCGACACAGTGGACCGCGACCGCGTGGAATTTATCCGCCACTACTTCAATGCCGACTGGCCTACGCGCGCCCTTTATCACATGATGCTTAACACCGCTATGGGAAACGAGAACGTCCTCTCCGCTATCCAGAGCGCCATGCAGAAGATTGACACTCAGCAACCGATTGACCCTCAACAGAAGACTGGTAGATAGCCTGCATTTTCCTTTTTCAGTTATGCGCGGGAACCCTGACCAGCCCGCTCCAAGCCGCACGTACCTTCTTTCGTAACTCCAGTGGTGCACTTTT
>JANWKU010000075.1 GCA_025451215.1 Terriglobales bacterium | reverse complement strand
TGTCTAGGGAATACTGCTGGTGATCGGTTGACATCCGAAGATATTGGGCAGCGGGAACAAGAATTGGGTCCATAAGGACACCTCCTGTTGTTCCACTTCGGCGGCAATCGACATTACTTTAGCCTCGCGGTCAAAAAAATATAGGCAAAAATGAGCAAGGAACACTCGAGGGGTTAGCGAGATGGGATTTTAAAACAGTTCCGTTTGTGCTGGAGGTTCAAGCAGACGGGGGAACGCTGGCTCGAACTTTGTGGAGAAGTAGCCGTCGAACAAGACTCCTAAAAAAGTGGGTTGTCTCGGCATAGCCTAGTCTCCGAAAGATCCTAGCCAGCAGATGACTGGAATGTCACTCATTCCGTTTTTGATAGATAGGTCGTACCGTCACAATTCCCATCGTGCTATGGATGAGCTGAGAACTGCAATCCACTCACATATTGAAAGATCGCGCGAGACAGCGTTAAACGTCGCGCTCCTCGTAAGGGGCAGCAAATCGAATGCCGCCTGAAAGCGGTGAAGGGACCGTGCTAGGACTGTTTTGCACGGCGGAGTTCGCTTAAACGATTCTCTTTTTCTTCCAGCAGACGACTTATTTCCCTCATCAATTGGAGCAGTTTTTCGCGGTCTTGCTCAACTGCCGCCTTCTCACAGAGTTCCAACCATCGCTCTTTGGCATCGCCCTGCACAGGAATTCATAAATGCACAAATGCGGCCAAACCGGCATGGAGAAAACTGTATTTTCTGAATATGAAACTCTAGAAACGAACGGACTATGCACAAGGATTGACTGGGATTGCGCCTCTAAAATAAGACAAAAACTTTACTTTGTTTAACTAGGATACGGTAGTACCCTTAGTTTCGTGGCTGCCCTCCCCAACCCGATTCCGCATAACGAAACTAAGCCCGGCTCGCCGTATTGCACCGACCCAGGTTGTAAGTCTTGCAATGATCTTCGGCTGACGCAACAACAAATACAGAATAATCAGCCGATAGCCATGCCTAAGAGCTAACTTTGCCGTTTTGTTCGCTGCAATACATTCCATTGCCTGGCCTAGTGTTAAGTTGGTCTCGATATTAGAAAGGCCATATCAAATGCAAGGTCCAACGAAAGAGCGATGGGAAGAATTGTGTGCGCAAGCCGAGACAGAACAAGACCAGCAAAAGTTCATGAATATAATTAGGGAAATCAACCGCCTATTGGACGAGAAAGAGGCGCGGCTTCGCGCTAACCGTCCCAAGAGTTCATAAAGGCTTGAACTTCGCTAACAGCGCACAAAGCTCGGCTATACGAATGGCAGGTGCGCTCCTTGACTCCCACTTCGCGTGATAGGTGCCCTCGCATTATCTGTTCATGATGGGTCCAATAGGATTTGCAACTGGCAATCATCCCCGATGCCGCATGATGTTCCCGTATCCACCCTCCCAAGCATGATGCCCGTCGTCAATTCCCTTCTGTACAAATCTGTATAAAAATACACGGGAGTCTTGCGACTCTAGCGACTTCAGCGTTACTAGAGTGTTCTTTTTCTGTAAGTTATGGAAAACGCTTGACTATGAATAGTTCTTAGGTAACTTCTACGAAGCTAATAGCTTTCGAGAGCGTCTTCGATACCGGGCAGGCGCGGGTTGCTGCTCGTAGTCGTTCTGTTTGCTCGGTGGTCAGATCACCATCGAACTCAGATTTAATCTCAAAGATCGTCTCGTTGGCGCTTTCGCGATTTAAGCGGACCATCGTTTTGGCCTGGCGTAACGGAATTCCGTGCTGTTCGGCAAACATTTCCGCCGTCATAGTGATACAGCAAGCAAGTGCAGCTCCCAAAAGGTCGTGTGGCTTGAATCCAGCGTTTTTGCCGCCTTTTGTGGCATCTGTATCGGCCAAACCTTCGTGCCGGCCATCGGAGAACCGAATTCGATAAGGGGAACCTTCGCTTTGACTGTTGATCATGTTTGGTCCTTAGGAATATGTCGTTATTGTGGTAACCGGAGAATACCCAAAATATTCCATGGCTACTCGCCCCATGGCTCTGCCCCCATAGGATCAACCTAAGACTTCGAGTATCGGGAAATTGATGAATTCTGGATCACCAATTCACAGTGTGATGGGCGGCTGCCGCCCTTGCCAACGTGCTGGTGGCTGGCTCCCCCGGGCCTATTTCTCTAGTTGCTTGAGCTCTCGCTCAAGGTTCGATCTGACTGGGCGTTCGAAAATACTGTCGAGAACATAGAAGAAACGTCCCTTTTCTGCTTTCTTCAGAAATTCCCTGAGCACTGAAGCATCAATCCTAAGAAGCCCGTCGTATTCCTAAAGGAGGTTTGCGGATCTCAATCTGCCCTTCACGAATGCGGACCTCCAAGCAAGGCTGAGAGTGCACTGCAGGACCGTTGATTACCCGGCCGTCTTCGAGCGCAAAGCGGGAGGCGTGATAGGGGCATTCAATGCTTCCGTCCACCAATTTGCCTTCTGAGAGGGGGCCACCGAAGTGCGAGCACGTCTCCGCCATCGCAAAAAGACGTTGTCCGCGACGAACAAGTAATATAGGCACGCCATTGTGCATCGCGCGAGTTGGCCAATCATCCGCAAGTTCTGATGCTGACAACACAGACGTGAAATCTTCCGGAAACACCAGTCCGTCTGTGCGATCGACGCCGACTCGATGCTTGTAAACCATTTTTCCGCCCAGATGCGCCGAATAGGTCATGAGCGCGTATCCCAAGGCAGCCGCGACTCGGCCAGCCGCACGGGTTTTGTTTCTTCGCAGTAAGAGCGAAGTTGTAAACAGAGCGGTAGCTCCGACGTTCAGTACACCGTGGAGTAAACCCATTTTTCGAGCGGGAGGATCGACGTCGGACCAGTCAGCTAAACCGGTGGCAGCGGCACCGACGGCACCCAGAATCCCTACGGCTATCGATGCCTCGGCAGCCAAAGCAAATTCGCGAGTGTTGCCAATTGAATCGAAGACGTCAAAAATCATAGCGACAGTCCACGCTCCAATCGGAACATCCTTAAGCACTACGTGCAACGGCTCACCCAACCATGTGCCGTTAAGGAAATTTCTAATTGTCTGTGCGCTTGGTCGTCCGCCAGCATAAAGCGCTGCATCGAAACGTTTCTGAATTCTTTCATCAACGGGTTTTGCCGGCGATTTAGTCGTCATCTCTGCTACTCCTTGCGCGAAATGGAGTTATTGACACTGAGATGCGGTTTGCTGACCGAGTGGCCTAGGGTTACGTGGCTGAACTTCATTTGTGGTCTGCTCGTTACTAACTATTCCAGCCTCGAGCAACGACCCTCTGCTTGCGAACTTATACCTTAGTCCTTCATGTTCTCGAAGCGCCGGAATCATTAACCAGATTCGCTACTTTCTTAATATCATCCATAAACCACTTCATTTCACGGTGACGTTCATCTTCGTCTTCGATCCGCAATAACGATGACGGGTGAACTGTCGCCATCACTTTTGGTGCTAGCGGGGACTCGATGAGCGTTCCGCGTTGCTGACTTACGCGGAACTTATTCCCAAGCAATGCTTGCGCCGCAGTTGCACCCAAGCAGACCAGGACGTGTGGCTTTATGCGATCAATTTCTGCATCAAGCCAAGGGCGGCAAGCTTTGATCTCAGAGGCGCGCGGCTTTGCATGAATGCGCTTCTTCCCGCGTGGAATCCATTTGAAATGCTTGACGACATTCGTTACATAGACCTGCGTTCGATCTATACCCGCTTCTTTTAAAGCTCTGTCGAGGACACCGCCGGCGGGTCCTACGAACGGCCTTCCGGCCAAGTCTTCTTTATCGCCAGGTTGCTCACCAACGAAGATGACCTTCGCCTTTACGGGCCCTTCTCCAAATACAGTTTGTGTGCCGGTCTTCCAGAGTGGACAAGCTTTGCAGTCGGCAGACAAGTCCCGCAATATTTCGAATCCCGCTTCTGGTGGTATGAAAGCCGCTGCGGTCCCAGCGTGTTCTTTTCTCGGTTGACCGGCAACACTCTTGGGCATCTGAGTTTGTCTGTTTTCAGATGTAGGATGTCTAGCGCCAGTTGCCGAAGGGCTTTCTAGTGAAAATCATGGGAGACGGTTTCAGCAGCGCTTACAGTGAGTGCAACAATCTTCCGCGCCCTCACATGCACAACACCATCGTGATTTTCGACTTCGCCCGAAACCTGAACGAACCGTTCTTTGAGAACAACTATGCGATTGTTCTCATAAAAATCAGGCATGATAACTATGCGGCACGTCCCTGTCTCATCCTCAAGCGTCATAAAAATGATCCCCTTGGCCGTACCTGGGCGCTGCCGTGTAATCACACAGCCAGCAACCGTAGCCCATTTGCCATTTGGAAGAGTTTTCAATTCGATTGACGATTTAAAGCCCTGTGCTTTTAGCTCTCGCCTACGATAAAACATCGGATGTGGGCCAACCGTCATCGAGGTTCCGTGGAAATCGGACACCAATCTCTCTTCGACATTCATTTTTTTCAAAGGCGATGGGGCGTCTGTTTCAATGACTGCGTCGAAGAGCGGACCGCGTGTTCTTACAGCCTGCTCGATTTGCCATAAAGCATCTCGACGATGGAGTGTTTTGTCGCCGCTGATGTTATTCAGAGCGCCAATGCTGGCCAGTATCGAGAGGTTCGCTTTACTGAGTTCTGGAACTCGCTTCACAAGGTCATCAACTGATCCAAACGAAATAACTTCTCGTTCTCGGGCCAATACTGCTGCGGCAGACTGCTGCAGCCCTCGAACGTAACGTAGGCCCATGCGAAGAGAGGTTGTTTGACCGTCAGGTTCTAGAGAGCAATTCCATGTGGATCGCATCACATCAATCGGTTTGACTCTCAACCCGTGGCGCTGTGCATCTTTCACCACAACGGCAGGATGATAGAACCCCATTGGCCAATTATTGAGAAGTGCTGCTGTGAATGCTGCAAGATAGCGCACCTTTAGGAATGCAGACGCATAAGCAATAAGAGCAAAGCTCGCTGCATGACTCTCAGGAAAACCGTACAGCGCAAATGACGAAATGAATTGCACAACTTCGTCCTGCGTCTCGGGGGAGAATCCATTTGTAGTCATACCGGCACGCAGTTTGACTCCGATCTCCATCATTTTCTTTTGAGATCGCCTGCTGCCAAGCGCACGTCTCAGTTCCTCAGCTTCGCCGCCGGAAAAACCAGCGCAGACCATTGCCATCTTCAATAGCTGTTCCTGAAAGAGGGGAACGCCTAGCGTTCGTTCCAAAACTGGCTTCAATGAAGGATGTGGATATGTGACACGTTCTTTTCCCTGTCGCCGATTCAAATATGGGTTCGTCATCTTTCCGACAATTGGGCCAGGTCGAATCAGGGCGACTTGTGTAACAAGATCATAGAATCGTGTTGGATTGTTTCTCGGAAGCGATGCCATCTGAGCGCAGCTTTCGATTTGAAACATCCCAATGGTGTCGGCTTCGCGTATGGTTTTATAAACATCAGGACAGTCTTGCGGGAGATGAGCAAGATCAATTTCTTCTTTGTAATGATCTCGAATTAGGCCTATGGAATCTTTAACCACTGCCATCATTCCCAAGCCAAGAAGATCGATCTTAATTAACCCAAGATCAGCGCAATCTTCTTTGTCCCACTGAACGACTACCCTCCCTGGCATCGTGGCAGGTTCGAGTGGAACTACTGAATCGAGCTGGCCCTGACAAACGATCATCCCGCCTGAGTGCTGACTGAGATGGCGCGGCCGATCCTGTACTCTTTGGCAGAGGTCGAGGTAGACGGCAATCTTTGCGTTTGTGATGTCGAGACCCGCTTGCTTGAATTGCTCATCGGTGGTGTCTTTCGGATCTTTCCATTCCCAAGTCCCAACAACTGCCGACAATCGAGATAGTGTGGCTTCATCAAACCCGAGCACTTTCCCCATTTCGCGGGCTGCTGAGCGTCCTCGATAGGTACATACGTTTGCGGTCATTGCTGCTCCACGCTGCCCATATCGCTCGTAAACGTGCTGAATTACCTTTTCGCGTTCGTCGCCACTCGCAAGGTCAAGGTCAATGTCCGGCCATTCGCCACGCTCTTCTGATAGGAACCTTTCAAAGAGTAAGTCCATCCCAATCGGGTCTATGGCAGTGATCCCGAGCGAATAACATACTGCACTGTTCGCCGCCGACCCTCTTCCTTGCACCAGAATTCCGTTCTGCTCACAGAAGCAGATCACGTCCCAAACGATCAGGAAGTAACCCGCAAGTTTCAATTTTTCAATGAGCGTGAGTTCTTTTTCGAGCTGTGTCCGGACCCGTGCGCTAACCGGTCGATAACGACAGCGTGCTCCCTCCCAAACCCGCTTTCGCAGAAAGGAATCCATTGTCTCGTTCTCTGGCACCGGATATTTCGGAAACTCATAACCAAGATTCTCTAGGCTGAATTCCAAGCGCGAAGAAAGCTCGCATGTGTGCGCAATGGCTTCTGGCAAATCAGAAAACAAATTCGACATTTCCTTCGTGTTGCGTATATAACGCTGAGAATTGTGCGCGAGTAATTTGCCTGCTGTATCAAGTCGAATCTTATTCTTGAGGCAAGTGAATACGTCCGCAATCTGTCGATCTTCTGGTGTTGCATAGCAAACTCCATTTGTCGCAAGTAGCGGCAGCCCACATTCACGTGCCAGCCCTACCGCAGCCTGGTTGCGAGATTCCTGGTAGTGGTTGCCATGCCTTTGCAATTCCACATAGACATTCTCATGCCCAAAGATCGAAGTAAGTTTTCGGAGTAATTGCCGGCCACCGATTGCGCCTTCTCGAGAGAGTGCATTTGCGAGTGGTCCATTCTCATCGCCAGTTAGACAGATCAGTCCTTCGGCGTGACATCGCAACTCGTCGGGATTCGTGTAAGCAATTTTCTTCTTCGGAGTACGTAACTTCATACCGGTGATGAGACGGCAAAGGTTCTGGTATCCAGTCCGAGATTTAACAAGTAATGGATAAGTTCCGCTATCCGCTACGCTGACTTCTGCCCCAACATGTGCTTTAATCTTGGTTCGCTTCGCCGCCATGTGAAAGCGAGGAGCGCCGTAAACCCCATGCCGGTCCATAAGTGCCATCGCAGGCATATCGAGTGCGGCACAAGTCGTAATCAGATCCTCTGGCAGAGACGCACCTTCGAGAAAACTAAACGCAGAACGAGCATGGAGTTCGACATATTGCATCAGTCGAATGCTCCCTGCACAAACCATTTCCCGCGAAGCCGGTCGAGGTATATGCGATAGAGTTCTATTTTTCCTTTCGACATTTTCAGGGCTACGTCCCATTCATCGCGCATCCATGTGAACGATTCATTCCACCAATAGCCAGAGCTGCTCCAAGGGCCAGACGCAGAAACCACGCGGCGATGTTTCTTCCACAACCGGACAAAGTGTGGTTTGTCTCGAGTTAGCTCGACAGCGCTCTCAAGCTCAGGCCGGAAGAGGCGAAGCGCGAGAGCAGGAGCATGACGTGGTTGTGATTTCTGCTTCACTGGCATGGTCGTGAAGGATTGAACGGTAAAACTGTCGGGCTTGTGTGAGTCAAGAACCCGTGGCGAACCGACGCACGATGTTCCGTTGTCATCAGCGCTACCAACTACACCTCGAATCCGCGCTAGTGTGATTTCCAACTTCTCCGGCTCTGGGGATACGGGCGCAAACAATCCTCCTTGCGTGGATCGCGGTCTGGATGGAATAACCTCAACCGAGACCTTTTTTATCGGCGCTTCAAAGGTGACTTCGTTTAGATCAAGACACGCGAGACGGCACAAGAAGTTTGCATCGGAAGTTGGACGTGGCGGTTTCCATACATGCTCGTATATTTGCACGTCTTGTCCAGAATGAAGCCGATAAGACTCAAATTCCAACCGCAACCATAACTCGGTAGTGGCCAATGCGCGCGATGAAAGTTTCTCGCAAAGATCATGCGTAAGACGGTTCAGAATGAATGCAAGAGACTCAAGTGTTTCAATTGGATCGTCAAATTCGTATTCCTCTATATAGTTTTCTTCCGGCTCATCAGTGAGCAGAAATCTCTCACTTCCGCCTCGTGCGAGTTTTTGCAGTCGTAATCCTTCCTGTCCGAGACGCTGAGTCAGAGCGATAGTCGGAAGCGCAGCAAGCTCAGCGAAGGTTCTTACCCCCCATCCTTCCAAGGTCTCTAACATCTCTGGAGCGGGTGAAAGAACACTTACGGGCAAGGATGCGAATCTCTGTCTCTCCTGACCAGGAGCTATAAAGGTAGTCTCACTGAATCCAAGAGCGGCATACTGCGCCGCGTCAGGATTCGCCGCGACTGCTACACGAGCATCAAAGCCTAATTCTTTGGAACGGCTGACAATCTGTTTACCGACACTTTGTGGTTGGCCTAGCAATCTCTCCGTACCATGCAGATCAAGCAGAACAATTCCTGGAGCCGTGGATTCGACGCACGGGGAGAATTCTCGGGCACACTCCAACAAAAGTGTTTGTGAAACATCGTTAGCATGAATGGCCGCGAACATGGTTCACATCCATTGCGATCTAAGGGATATCTCCGGTCGCACAGATTGCGGAAACTTCTTGTTACGAGTACGTATGACCTCGATTTCGAGGCTCAGGTTTGTCAGAAGATTGCCCTTCCACGTCTCCAACTTTTTTCTCAGGTTCAATACCAACCCCGCGCAGCTAGTTGCATAAGGCCGAGGCTCAAGAAAGACAAGAGCTGTTTCGTGCTTCTCGATGACGTGAGCAAAACGAAACCACGTTGCAGGCTGAATCTTGTTGAGCAGACGTTCAGAGAAATTGCTGAGATCGACAGCTACAATGTTGAACCCTCCACCTTGAATGAGAAGATCAGCAACCCGAAAGGCTTGCTCAAGCGGTGGAAGCTCTTTTTTGCTTTTCCCGCAACGAACCCAAAGCAAGTGAGCTAGATCAACGCCAATATTCTGTGCTGACTCAGGATCGAAAGAATCTTTCGCATCCACCAAAGCACAATAGTGTTTTTGCTGCGTTGCGCGGGCCAGAAGAGAAAGCAGCACAGACGTTTTTCCATCGCCGCATATCTCAGAGAGAGTACTTACCGGAATACCGTTCGTTAGTCGATCAATCTCGGGAATGCCGGTCGGAAAGCTCTTAAACTCGGGCCGTTTATAAACCGCAAACGCAGACGGAATGCGAGTTTCGATCTGAGAACGAATGGCGTAGGCAGAGGACATAGGCGGGACAACAATTCGCTTTTTATTCGCTACACGGGTATGATTCTGATCCAGGAGAAAAGAGTTGTCAAGCGAACGCAATAACTAGCGTCTGGACAAGCTCAGCGCCACAATTTATTGGATGTCGGGAACATCGGTAAAACTTCGTCAAGAACTAATCGAACGAAATACTTCTTATGCGCAAACAACAGAGTTGCCGCACATCATGAGCTATGGAAAACCGCCAGTCGTCGTTTATCAGCAATCTGAGTGCGGTCGTTATCACGGAAATTTTATTGCTGCCAGCTATCGGGAAATTCTTAAGCGGCCCGAGTGGAAGCGCCGGTTGCAAAAGGTACACACGCAGGCAAAGCAATCTTTGCCTAAAGATAGCGTTTGGCGCGAGCTGGATTCCTGCACAAGCTCCGACGCATTGTTGATGAATATTTTCTGCTATCCGCGTCTGAACAAAAGCCGAGACCTCGCTTTATTTCTTGGAACGGAAATAGACGACGTTCCGGCGTTCGGATTTATGCCGCGAGTCCCGTTGGTTAGAGACATTGTTGAACGTACCGAAGTGGATATGAAATTGGGCAAGGTACTGTTTGAAGCAAAGCTGACTGAGTCCGATTTCCAAATGCAGAGTTCAGTGCAAGTAGAGCAGTACCGCGATCTCGAAGAAGTCTTTGATTGCGAAAAGTTGCCTCGCCGTGGTGACAAATATATTTCTTATCAACTCATTCGTAATGTACTTGCCGCGTATGTGCTCGATTTAAGTTTTTGTGTGTTGCTCGATGCACGTAGGCAAGACCTCCTCGAACAGTGGTATCAAATCATGAGTTGCGTTCGTTCTGTGATTCTTCAAACTCGCTGCAAGGTTTTAACATGGCAAGAACTGAGTGCATATTTACCTGCGACGCTTTCGGATTTCTTGAAGATAAAGTATGGAATTGAACCCCAAATTTATTCTTGGCAGAGTGCTATTTCCTAGTTTGTTTAGTTTTGCGCACAAATGCGAGACCTTCTTTCAGGTCAGCAAGTAGATTTTCTTGCTCATCACTTATATGAATTGGTTTGGCTTTGCCAGACTCAGTGCCTACCCAACGACTGAGTTCTTCGGATAAAGCAGAAACGCGCCTGCCATTGTGCTGTACCGGCATCCCTGATTCGTACCAACGTTAAGCCACGGCTGGTGTCTGACCCAGGAATTTTGCGATGGCAGCCCAGCCTTTCAATAGGGTACTCGCTGTATTTCTAGCAGGCCTGATTTTCGCCTTCAACTTTTTGACCTTTGCCATGAGAAAACTATATCCGACTTTTAGTAGAGTAAGGCTATGTGCGGACGGTTTAGACAAACCAGGTCGGCAAAAATCCTTGAGCGCCAGTTCAATGCGGGATTGCTTGAGGCTCTGAATGATTTCGATATTTTGCCTCGTGTGAATATCGCTCCAACGCAGCCGGTGGTAGTTGTGAAGCAGACGAAAGGAAAGCCTCGCACCATCACCATAATGCGCTGGGGATTGATTCCAGCCTGGGCAAAGGATCAGAGCATCGGAAATAGAACGATTAATGCACGATCCGAAAGCGTAGAGAGCACTATTTCATTTAGCGATGCGGCTAGATTGCGACGCTGCCTTATCCCCGCCGACGGTTTTTACGAGTGGAAGAAAACAGGGAAGGTCCGTCAACCGTACTGCTTCGAAGTTGGCGAAGGAAAATTGTTTGCGTTCGCGGGATTGTGGGACATATGGAAAAATCCTAAAGGGGAAACGATTGAAAGTTGTACCATCCTCACGACTACATCGAACGAATTGCTTGCGAACATTCACGACAGAATGCCGGTCATCGTTCCGGCTCATAAATACGACTTGTGGCTTGACCCCGAGGTAGAAGACTTCAAAGCGGTGAAAGAAATTCTGAAACCCTACGATGCTAGCTCGATGCGGCAGTATCCGGTCAGCCCGAAGCTGAATAATTCGAATAGTGAAAGTGCCATATTAGCGCTACCAACTGCCGAAGCAGAGTTTCAAAAAGATTTGTTTAAATAGCAGGCTCTCCCCGCATTTTTTGGGATCGCTTGAAACATCTGCAATCCATTTGCCAAAATCTGCTACGTCCGAGCACGTAATTTTCGTTAATAGTTGTTTGTTTTACCGTGTTAGTGGGAAGTTTTCTGGCTGATCTTGAGTTAGCGCAGAACTGAAGACGGATCGAACTCGCCATCATGATCTTCGTTTTTCTGCCCGGGTGCCTGTATTACTCCATCCAATGTCATGAATTCAGACACAATAAGTTTTCGCATTGAATCATCCAGTGTTGTTAACTAAATCAGGTGGCGAAGAAATCTATGGGCGCAATAACATTTTCAAAAAATCCGGAAGAAAGCTGGGTTGTTGCAGGCTGGGCCTTCCGACAGATACTGGATGACATAGTCCGCCAGTATCCGGCGGACTCGGAAATGGCCATAGAATTCGAGGAGGCAAAGGCGATCAGCGGACTAATCGTATACAAGTTGAAGCCCGACACGGCAGCCAAGATCACGACTGCGCTCAGAGAAGTGGCCACGGGGATACTGTCCGGGATGATCCGCTCCGGCATCGTCAACCAGACCTACGGTGACGAAAGAACTGTCCAAGAGTACCGAAAAGGGCTACAGCAACTTTTAGAAGTTATCCCTTCCACCGGGCCAAGATGAGATTCCAGTTACAGCATTGATCCTCAATACTCGACAGCGCATCGTGAAGTCGGCGTCTTGTCGGAAACAGAGGGTGACCTCGTTAAAGCCGAATACCACCTGCGGCGCGCCCTAGAACTTGATCCTGCGGATTACTGGGCGCAGATGCATCTGGCCAATTTACTTGCAGTGCAGGGCAAGAATTTAGAAGCAGAACAAACGTACAGATTTCGCCACAACGCTCCATCGAGAGATCAAAGAGGGCACCGAGATCTTCGCTCGCTTTTTGGACTCTTTGGGCAAGCGAAAGGATGCCGATACTGTCTGCTGGCAAAACGAATCCGGCTAGGTGTCGCCGGGTGCCTCTCGATAAGAACGTTCATTCGCGGTCTTTGCCAGCATCGGGTACTGGGACAGGTACAAATCAATCTTCTCCCGCAATTGATAGGGGGAAAAGCGAACTATTACTAGGGAACAGTAACCACGGTAAAGACTGAAGCTGTATTAAAACTGTAGTAGTTGAATGTTCAAAACTGGCAACTCGGATCATAACGCTGCGGTTCAGCGAGCTGGCAAGTAGTTGGAGAATTAAGTAAAGTAGAAAATTTTCATATCGCTTGAGAAAGCTCCTGCGGACTCAAAATCCGTAGATCTTCGGATCACGGGGCTTGCCCCCTCCCGCACCAAACACAATAGCGAGCGCTAATGTGTCAGGACAATTGAAACCGGATCATTTCCGGTTGGCACTGTACCCCCAAACTCTAAAATGCCATTCGCCTGAATTTTATAAATGCCCACCGAATTGTCACCCTGATTCCCTACATAGACGAATGTTCCGGACGCATCCATGACAATAGGATAAGGCTGTTTGCCGGTGGGAATAGTAGCCTGCACCGCTGGGGTTAGAGTGCCGGTGTTCTGATCAATCGCGAACATTGAAACCGTATTGTCAAAGCGATTCACCACATAGAGGAATTTGCTCGAAGGATCAATCACCAGCGATGAGGCCTGATTCCCAGCAGGCACAAACGTAAGAGGGTTTGCTGTCAAACTTCCGCTGTTCGGATCAACGGTGTACATAAAAACGGCACTCAAGTCTTCATCCGGAACATAAGCAAACTTACCGGACGGATCCACGGTTACACGTCCCGGGTCTGGCCCGGCAATCGTACCGGCAGGGTTAGTTGAAGTTAAAGTTCCGGTGTTCGAATCAATGGCAAATGTCGAGATTGAACCGTTATCCTGGTCTGTCACGTAAAGAACCTGTCCCGAAGGCCCCACATTTACGAAATCGGGACCGGACTCTGTGCTCCGTGAGGTGAAAAGCGGAGGAATAACGAGAGCAGCAGGAGTAGTAGGTGTCAGAACACCGGTGCTCGAACTAATAGTGAAGATGGAAACAGTGTTGTCATCACTGTTAGCGGTGTAAGCGAATTTTCCCGAAGGATCCACCGCAATTCCCTGCGGGAAGAATCCCGTCGAAACCATGGCAGGCGTCGTGGGAGTGAGGATTCCGGTGGTGGAATTGATGGAGAACATCGAAACGGTGGCGGAGTCCATCGCGTTGGAAACCAGATTGGCGATGTAAAGGAATTTGCCAGATGGATCAAGCGCCATGCTCTCGGAATTAATTCCGGTATGGATCCCGACCGGGATGGAGGCGGGCGTAGTTGCAGTTAAACTTCCTGTGCATGAATCGACCGTGTACATCGAGATTGTTGCGTCCGTATAGTTCA
>JANWKU010000074.1 GCA_025451215.1 Terriglobales bacterium | reverse complement strand
CCCGGCGCTGTCTTTGGAGTAAGAACAAATGAATGTGCGATCTTCCACACGCGCCACATCGCTCGCATCTGACCGAGCCAGATAACAATTTGGCCAAAGTTTTTGGTTGAGCTTGATCAGCGTGCCGGCGGAAACCATTTGCGCACACAAGCGGTCGTATTCTTCCTGTGAGCCATCCACCCAGTGAATGGAAGCCGGCTGGGTCATCTGCGCCATCTTGTTGACCCAACGAATAAGGTGTTGATTCTCGGTTGGAGGACGATGCGCTTTTGAAGCTTTCATTCGGACTCCTCACTTACAAAAATACACCTAATAGCGAACCTTTTCCTTCGCAACAATGAACCACTCTAATTAGATGAAAAGAAACATGCGGAGGTTTAAGCCTGTCACAAGCGCGACAGCACCCGGAGTAAGAGAAGAATCTAGTTGGCGGAGATCGTGAAGTTCACAGTGATCCGGGCAATGGTCTCCATCGCCTGTCCAGACTGATAGTAGGGTTTGAACCGCCATTGCTGCACGGCTTCTCGCGCGGCGCTCGACAAAATAGTAGGCCCGCTAACCGTGCGAAGATCTTGGATTTTCCCATCCTTGCCAATCAAGGCCTGGAGCACAACCGAGCCTTGAACCTTCATCTCTTTTGCGAGTAGCGGATAGTTCGGCTCAACGGGATGCGTTAGAACCTGGGTAGTATCGGTCGAAAGGCGCACGCGCTCTGAACTCTGCGATGCGTTGTTGACCAAGTCGTTGGCGCTGGGGGCCTGCGCGGTTGTCTGGCGCGCGCCGGCGCTCATATCCAACCCCACGGAATTGTTGCGCTCTTGGGCTGTTTGCGCTTCATTGCCTGAAACAACTTCAATTTCAAGTGGAGGCAGTACTGCACGATTCGTGACGACGGGCCCAACTGGAGCACTCGGTTCCTGTTTAGCAGTAGCTATCGTCACAGGGACGTTTACTTTATGGGACAGCGCGTGGTGATGTTTTTCCTGTGCAGGAACTGGTGCTACGGCCACAGGCGCCGTAGTCGCCGGCTGCGATGTGGTCTCCACTTGCGCGACCTGCGAAGGCGGAAACCAAAAGTCTTTGTTCTTGAAAATCACCAGAGCTAGCGCCATTACGAGCAGGCCCAGCGCGGTAAGCATTTGCCTTCGCTGCTTTTGTTCAGGAGTAATCGGAACCGGGGAGAGAGATCGCCGCGTGCCCAGGGCGCGATTTTGCTCGTACAACGGCATAAAACCCAACCTTAGCCCGTGAATAACCTGGGCGTGCCCTAGTATGGCCTGAAATTCAGGTAAAAATCCAGCAAGAACAACGGCGAAACCCAGAAAAAGGGACGTATCTAACCTAATTGTGCAAGGTTCTGCATACGGACAGCGTCAAGAGCAGATTTTCGGCACGAATGATGGGCCCCGGGGCCGCGTGGTTGAAATACGAGGCTAAATCAAGGACAGCACTAGCAAGCCAGTTGCTCGCGCCGCAGCTTGAATCCATCCAGGTTCCCGAGCACGGTTACGGCGATCGAATCGGGGTGAAAAAACTCTTCCGCCAGTTGTTTCAACTGCTCCGCCGTCACACCCTCGATTTTCTCGATCAGTTCATCCATCCCAAAGAAGCAGTCAAAATACATCTCCTGCCGTGCGAGGTTCGACATGCGCGCCGTGGACGACTCCAGCGAGAGCATCAGGCTGCCCTTCAACTGATCTTTGGCCCGGCGCAATTCTTCCTCAGGCACAAGCTCGTTTTTCAATTTGTGAAATTCAGAAACCACCGACTGCACAACTTTGTCCGCCGACTCGCGCGACGTTCCCGCATACACCGACATGCATCCCGTATCGCGATATGGATTCAGGTCGCTATAGATCGCATATGCCAGTCCTTGCCGTTCGCGGATATTCTGGAAAAGGCGCGAACTCATGCCACCGCCCAACACTGTGTTCAGAATGTAGGAAGCGTAGCGGTTCTGGTGGGCAATCGGGTGCGAAGGAACGCCCATGCAAATCTGCACCTGCTCCAGCGACTTTTTGTTGCGCAGAACAATGCGCGGAACAATCTCCGGACGCGTGCTGTGAAAGCCATTCGTTCCCGGCTGCATGTTCTGGAAATGCTTGTTCACTACTTCCACGAAATGCTCATGTTTCAGGCTGCCAGCGGCGCAAATAATGATATTGCTGGGAACAAATCGCTGCTTGTAAACATGGGAAACCGGTTCCTGCTCGAATCTCTTGACCGTATCTTTGGTGCCAAGAATAGGCCTGCCCAGCGGATGGTCCTTCCAGAAATTCTGCGTGAAGATCTCGTGGACCAGATAATCCGGACTGTCCTCGTCCATCTTGATCTCTTCCAGAATTACGCCACGCTCGCGTGCAATATCATTGACCGCGAAAGTGGGATTCAGCACCAGATCGCTCAGCACGTCCATGGCGATGGGCAGGTGGTCGTCCAGAACCTTCATGTTGAAGCAGATGCATTCTTTCGCCGTGAACGCGTCCATGTTCCCGCCAATGGAATCCACTTGGCGGGCAATGTCTTCGGCGGTGCGGTGCTTAGTGCCTTTGAAGACCATGTGTTCCAGGAAATGCGAAATGCCGTTCCATTCCAGATCTTCATCACGCGATCCGGTCTTGACCCAGATCCCAATGCACACGGAACGGATATGCTTCATCTCCTCGGAAATAACGGTCAGCCCGTTGGGAAGCACCTCACGGCGAATATTGCGCAATTCTTCAGGCATATATTTTTGTAGAACTATTGTGACACAGCGGGAGCACGCCCGGTAATCTGGGCTTATCTATCGTTTTCTTAATCACTTACGGCACTTTTCGATCCTAGGTAAGACTGCTATATGATGCGAATAGTCAGCGAGAACCAGCCGCGCCCGCGAGCGGCTCCGCGCGTAGGCCTTGGATGCAAATGGATAAAGACAAACAATCCGCTCTCCTGGGCCTTACCTTGCAAGAACTTACGGACCTTGCTGAAGGCGCCAGCCAGCCTGCTTATCGCGGAAAGCAGCTTTTTCACGCTCTTTATTCGGAGCGAATAACTGCGTTGGAGCAAATATCCACCCTGCCGCTGGAATTCCGCAGCACCTTGGACCAGCAGGATTTTGAGGTCGGCCTCCCAACGGTCGAAAAGAAGTTCGTCTCAACTGACGGCACGGTGCGCTATCTGTTGAGTTTTGCCGATGGCCAAAGCGTCGAGGCCGTTTGGATGCCCGAGGGAGACGATGGAGAAAGCGGAGATGGCAGCGAGGCCGGCGAGCACCTGGATGCGCCCCGAAAAGACGCCTCCCGAAAATACGCTCGCGCCACCATTTGCCTCTCCAGCCAGGTTGGCTGCGCGGTGGACTGCCAGTTCTGCCTGACGGCCTTGCTGGGAATCAAACGGAACCTGAGCTCCGGAGAGATCGTCGGCCAGGTTTGCGCAATCCTGAACGACCAAAAAGTTTCGCCGCCGCACGACCGCGTGAATCTGGTTTTCATGGGCATGGGCGAGCCGTTTCTGAACTATCCAAATTTCATCAAGGCAGTCGGTCTTTTTGTAGATGGCGTCGGCATTCCGGAATCGCGAATGACCGTTTCAACCGCGGGAATCGTTCCGCGTATCTACGATCTCTCCGCGGAGCCGGTCCGCCCTAAACTGGCGATTTCATTGAATGCCTCGAATGACGCGCTGCGCACGCAGTTAATGCCCATCAATAAAAAATGGAACCTGGAAAAATTGCTGCTGGCGGCGCGTGAATTCCAGCTTCGCCCGCGCGAAAAGCTGACCTTCGAATACGTTTTGCTCGACGAAGTAAACGATTCACCCGTAAACGCGCGCGAAGTGCTGGAACTGCTTCGTGGCCTGCGGGCCAAGATAAACTTGATTGCATTGAACCCGGGGCCGGGAATCGCATTTCATACTCCGGCACAGCAGCGGGTCTTGGAGTTTCAGCGGATTCTGGTGGAGGGCGGTATTCCGGCCTTTATACGCCGTCCGCGCGGACGCGATATTTTCGCGGCATGTGGGCAATTGAAGCGAACAGCCGAATTAGCAAATGTTTCTTAAATATATTTTCCTAAATTAATAGCGCGGAGATGTGGGAGTCGAAATGAAAGAACAGAACGCAGCGGTCGATAAAATAAAAATCAGAGCGGTGGTGTTCGACTATGGAATGGTGCTATCCGTGGCGCAGCCTCACGCCGCTCTTGAAGAAATGGCCGCCATTTGCGGACTTCCTCTTGATGTTTTCGACAAAGCGTATTGGGAATATCGCCTGGCCTATGACCGCGACTTGAACGCGAATGAATACTGGACAAAGACCATGGACCTGGTTGGCGTGAAACTCAACGCCACGCAGATCGCCAAACTTGCTTTGGTGGATGGCGCAGGATGGTCGCACTTGAATCCGCTGAGTGTGAGTTGGGTGCGTCAGTTGCGTTCCGCCGGGTTGCAATTGGCCGTGCTATCAAACATGCCGCCGGAGGTGAAAGATTATCTGGTCGAGCATCTGGAAGTATTTTCATATTTCCAGCACCTGATTTTCTCTTGCGATATTCGGCAGGTAAAGCCCGAGCCGGGCATTTACCAGCATTGCCTCGATGTTTTGCAGCTTTCTCCTCATGAAGTTCTTTTTCTCGACGACAAGCAGCAGAACGTTGATGCAGCCACGGATTTCGGCATCCACGCGCTGGTGGTTGATTCCATCGAAAATACTATTGCGCGCATCCGCGATCAGTTTGATTTGCCCATACCAGCGTCGTTTGAATTTTCCGCCAGCGGCGTCGCAGAAATAATTTTCCTCCCATGAATGATCTTTCATGAAAGGTCTTAACGATGGTCATCGCCGAATTGGTCTTGCGCGGGCCATTTCCAAGCTGGGCTACGCGTCCCGTTCACGTGCTTCTGAGTTGATACGCGCAGGGCGCGTGCAGCTGAATGAAAAAGTTTGCCGAAATCCTGAAGCGCCTACCCACATTGGCAAAGATCGCATAGAGATTAACGGCGATCTGGTTGAGGAATCAAAAAAAATCTATCTGATGCTAAACAAACCCCGTGGAATTGTCACCACCGCGTCGGATGAAAAGGGCCGCGAGACCATCTACAGCCTACTGCCGTCCGATCTCCCCTGGATCGCTCCCGTCGGACGTTTAGACAAAGCCAGCGAAGGCCTGCTGTTGCTCACCAATGATTCCGAATGGGGCGCAAATGTAATGGATCCCGCCAATCACTGGCCGAAGACTTACCACGTACAGGTCGCAATCGTCGCCGATCCGCTATTGCTCCAATCTCTGGAGAAGGGCGTGCGCGACGATACAGGAGAATTGCTGCGCGCCAAGCATGTCGCAATCCTTCGCGGTGGAGGAAAAAATACCTGGCTGGAGATCATTCTCGAAGAAGGCAAGAACCGCCAGATTCGCCGCATGCTCACCGCGCTCAATGTTGAAGTCCTGCGCCTGGTACGCGTTTCCATCGGGCCGCTAATGTTGGGAAATCTCGCGAAAGGAAAATCGCGCGAACTCACGAGCGAAGAAAAGAAATCATTGAGCGCTGCGAGCAAAGGCAGGTCGAACTAAATTTAGTGGATAGTAGCTTCGCGCATGAATTCAGCGCGCGAAAGAACGCGGGCGGCATGTTCCAGGTGCTGTAAATCGTCGAGCGTGAAATCGGGCCCGGCTGACGTCACGTCGAAAGCCTTGCGGGAAATCTGCAGTACGCCAAGCACTTCGCCTTTTCCGTCCACTACGGGCGAAGTCATTAATTTTTGAATTGGAGCGCGGCTAGCGGGATCAGAATCGTTCGCGGAAAGCTTTACCATCTCGAAAATCCGAGCGTGCTTCACCTTCGCGAATCCATTAAAAAGCTCAATCTGGCGACTGCTGGCGGTGTGCGCGGCAATGGAGCCTTCGCTGGAAATTGGTATCGTCCCAACGATAGACAACTCCGCCGGAAAAATGAACTTCAACAGGCTTTCCTGTAATTTCAATAACGCCACTTCGGTGCTTCGTACCTGAAACACTTTGGCCAATTCCGCGCAAAAACGCTCTGGCGAGGCATCTTGCTTCAATACCTTTTCAAGTTCTTTCGGATCAGGCGCGGTCTGCGCCGCCTGCGCGAACTCTCCAGCGAAATTTTGGCCCTTATTCGGCATAAAAATCACGCTTTCCCTCGAACGATACTCGAGGTACTTACAGCCTCTATGCTGGGCCCGAAGCGCAGTTCCGGCAAGTTACCGTGGTTATCAGGCCTCGGAAAGGGTAATCTTACTAATCTTTGACAAACGGATATCCCCTTTCCCTCCAATCTCTTACGCCGCCATCCATGGAAAGGACCTGGGTATAACCCATCTTTTGCAGGTTGTCGGCAGCCAGCGCCGAGCGGAATCCGCCGCCGCAGTACAAAACCAGGGACGCGGCATGGTCCGGCACGCGCTCCTCAATATCCCGCTCGATAACGCCTTTGCCCAGGTGGATCGCTCCGGGCAGATGATCTTTCGCATATTCGCTCTCTTCGCGGACATCCACGAGCAGGAATTTTTCGCCGCGATCCAGCCGCGACTTCACCTCGCTGACGGTTGTTTCCTTCACTCGCGTTTTCGCGTCATTCACAACTTTAAGAAATCCAGCAGAATGTTGATGGGCCATGATTCACTCCAGCAGATTTTATTTCCTATTGTCCCATTCCCGCGAGGGCAATGCGAGCGCCCGGGCCAAACCTGCCCTAATGGGATACATAAAATTTGCCGCGAGGTTGGAGCCTTTACCGTATGCCGAAATCAATGTGCGCGGGTCAAAATGAAAGCAGCAATCATTGTTCGTCATTTTCGTAGTTGGAGGGAATCATGGCTACAGGCAGATCAGAGGGCAGCTTGCAGGGCAACTTGAATGGAATGAAAGTCGCGATTCTGGCCACTGATGGAGTGGAACAGTCGGAACTCGCCGTGCCAAGGCAAGCCTTAGAGGAAGCGGGCGCGAAAACCACTTTGCTTGCCCCTAAGTCCGGAAAAATTCAAGCCATGAAGCACGACGAGAAAGTAGAACAGTTCACGGTAGATGCAATGCTCGATTGGGCAAAGCCCGACGACTATGACGCCCTGCTTCTTCCCGGCGGCGCATTGAATGCAGACGCGCTTCGCATGGAAAATGCGGCGCGCGAATTCGTAAAGAAAATAGACCACGCAGGCAAGCCCATCGCGGTGATCTGCCACGCGCCGTGGCTGCTTATTTCGGCGGATTTGGTGAAAGGCCGCAAGATGACCAGCTATCACACCATCCAGGATGATCTGCGCAATGCCGGAGCGGAATGGGCCGATCAGTCTGTAGTGCGCGATGGAAACTGGGTGAGCAGCCGCCAGCCCAGTGACATTCCAGCGTTCAATCGGGAAGTGATCCGATTATTTGGTGAAACAGAAAAAAACAAAAAAGCCGCGTGAGTCAAAATATTCAAAATATAATGTCAAAAGCCATGTCATCCCGACGTTGAGCGCAGCGAAGACGGAGGGACCTTACGACCGATTTAATTTCACGTGCTGCCATCGGGATGACATTGCTCCCGATGTTTTTCGGCAACCGGCTGCGCCTCGCCGTTCTGCTAGACTCACCCTTCAGCCATGCCGGACCTGAATTTTCTTCCTGCCGTTGTTCTGGTTAAAAAGATCCGTGAACATTCGCTCTCGCCGATGGAAGTGTTGGAAGCGCATCTCGCCCGCATCGAACGCCTGAATCCCATTCTCAATGCCTTCGTGCAGGTGGAAGGCGATGCGGCGCGCCGCGCGGCGCGCGAAGCCGAAGCGATGATCGCGCGTGGCGAAAACCTTGGCCCGCTGCACGGCGTTCCCATCAGCATTAAAAGCGCGATTGACGTAAAAGGAATGCGCTGCGAGGCGGGAACAAAGTTGCGAGCGGGCATTACCGCCGAGCGCGATGCTCCCCTGGTGGAGCGATTACGCTCCGCCGGCGCAATTATTCTGGGCACAACCAATACTCCAGAACTGCTCATGGCGTGGGAGACCGACAATCTTATTTACGGCCGCACCAACAATCCCTGGGACTTGTCGCGGACTGCTGGCGGTTCAAGCGGTGGCGAGGCGGCGGCGATTGCCTCCGGATGTTCCGCGGGTGGCGTTGGCAGTGATGGCGGCGGTTCCATCCGCGTGCCCGCGCACTTCAGCGGAATTTGCGGGCTGAAGCCGACCCCAGGCCGCATTCCGGCCACGGGACACTTTCCCGGTTCCGTCGGACCATTTGCTTTGACTGGCGTAGTCGGGCCGATGACCCGAACGATTGCTGACCTGAAAGTTTTTTTTGAAGTGATGCAGGGGCCGGATGACGGTGATCCTTCCGCCGCGCCGGTTCCCGTGTGTTGGCCAAGCGCACAGGAAATGAAAAATATTCGCATCGCATATTTCGAAGATGACGGACGCACTCCGGTCACGGCTGAAACGCGCGCCGCAGTCCGCAATGCCGCGAAACTTCTGCAAAGCGCCGGCTTTCAAGTGGAACCATTCCGTCCTGAAGGCATGGAAGAAGCCCGCCAACTCTGGTGGAAGTTCTTTGGCATCACGGGGGGAATGCTGCTTCGCCCGATGGCTGAGGGCCATGAAGACGTTCTCAGCCCGATATTGAAAGAGTTTTTGGGATGGGTCGCCGAGGGCCCCGCGCATACAACTGAATCTCTGCTGGATATGTGGGTGCAGCGCGATGTGGTGCGTATAAAAATTTTCGAGCAAATGAAGCGATTCCCGCTGCTGCTTTGTCCCGCCGCCGCAATTCCCGCCTTCCATCACGGCGAGCGCAGTTGGAAGATTGAAGGAAAGCTCGTGAAGTATCTGGATGCATGGAGCTATACCGAATGGTTCAACCTGCTGGGCATGCCCGCGGCAGTCGTACCCATGGGTCATTCGCCCGAAGGCCTGCCGATCGGGGTACAAATCGCAGGGAAACCCTGGCAGGAAGAGTTGGTCTTGTCCGCCGCCGAAGCGATTGAAGAGCAGCGCGGTGAATGGCAAGCGCCGCCTGAGATTTAGCAATTTCGAATTTGCAATTCTCCAAAACCATGTCATCCCGACGTTGAGCGAAGCGAAGACGGAGGGACCATACGACGAGAAAAACCAATTTGCTATCAGTGAGGATCATTAACCCCGCTTGCGGCATCGCGGGTGATGCCCTCGTAAGGTCCCTCACAGCTAACGCTGTTCGGGATGACATGATTTTAGAGGTTTGTGACGAACATCACAGACAAGCTCTGCCGCCATACATTCAATGTCAGCATGAAGAGCTACTACGTCTACATCATGAGCAGCCAGAGCCGTGTTCTTTACGTCGGCGTGACAGGCAATCTCGAAGAGCGAGTCTTTCAGCATAAAACGCATGTTCATGAGGGATTCACTGCCAGGTACAACGTAACTTCTCTAGTCCATTTTGAACGCTTTGCCACGATTCATGCTGCCATCGCAAGAGAAAAAGAAATCAAAGCATGGCGGCGGGAGAAAAAGCTAGATCTCATTAAATTGCAAAACCCAAACTGGAATGATTTAAGTTTTGGCTGGTTTCAGAGGCACCGTTACGCGCCAGAGAAAAAGATTTGCTGAACAATATCTGTGCTCATTTCAATCTGTACCTTAGTCTCACTTAAAAAATTATCTCGGTTCTCATTCTAAAAATCATCCCATCCCCAAAGCCATGTCATCCCGACGTTGAGCGCAGCGAAGACGGAGGGACCTTGCGACAGATGGAATCCCGACCGCAACAAACGGGAGTGTGGGCCCCGTCGGCAGCAAATGAACTTCATACCGTCGTAAGGTCCCTCACAGCTAAAGCTGTTCGGGATGACATGGGATTTAGGATGAACGAGCAGGCTGGATTTCATATGGTGGTATGGTTGCGTGATCGTGCTGTGGGTTATGAGGTAAGCTAACCTGATCATCCCATGAAGAAGCTGAAGCCAATTTTTTTCTTGTGTGCTTTCGCGCTTGCTGCGCTGGGAATTTTTGCTGCCGCGCCTGCATCCTCCACGCACGCTGATTCCGTCGTCCAAGCCGCGCGCCATAACAACCTCGGCGCCGCCTACATGAACCAGCAGTCCTTCGACAAAGCTCTGAAGGAATTTCAGCAGGCAGCCGCGCTCGATCCCAAGCTGCGCATCGCCAAACTCAATGAGGGGATAGCATTGCTGGGTCTTTCCAAACTCGATCAGGCCGCAACATCGCTTCACGAGGCTGCCAAGGAAGCTCCCGAGGATCCGCACACTTGGTTCAATCTCGGCCTGCTCTACAAGAATTCTTCAAACATTGAGGGCGCGATTGATGCATTTAAACATGTTGTCGCGATTGATGCCGATGACGCTAATACCTGGTATTTTCTCGGTGCAGTCTATTCGCAGAACAAGCAGTTTCCCGAAGCGATGGATGCTTTTCAGCGCGCGCTCAAACTTGACTCGCACCACGCCTCTGCTGAATTCGGACTGGCCCGCGCTTATCAGCAATCCGGGGATGCAACGAAAGCCCGCGAGCATCTCGTAAAGTTTCAGCACATTACGCAAAGCAAATTGGGCGCGGCTATGGGCCTGGCTTACGGCGATCAGGGGAAGTACTCGTTGGCGGAGGAATCGCCGGTGGCGATAGAGAAAGCTCTGCCGGAAATTCCGGTGAAGTTTGTGGATGTGACGGAGGAAGCAGGGTTCACATCAAAACCTATAGTTGACCGAAATATCAATCCTGATCAAGCATTTCTCTCACAATTCGGTCCTGGAGCCTGTTTTCTCGATTATGACGGGGATGGGCGCACTGACATCTTTATCGCCGATAACGGTCCGCGCGGTGGCATGGTGCTCTATCACAACATGGGTAATGGAAGGTTTGAAGATGTGACCAAAAAAGCCGGACTCGATCCCTCATCTCGCGCAATCGGTTGTACAGCAGGCGACTACGACAACGACGGAAACGTTGACTTGGCGGTAAGTTTCTCCGGGCATCTCTCGTTATTTCATAACGAGGCAAATGGAATGTTTAAGGACGTCACTGAAGCAGCCGGAATCCATAGCGTAGGCTTCAACGTCGGATTAACTTTTATTGATTACGATCACGATGGCGACTTAGATCTGTATGTCACAAGATCATTGAATACAGGGCCCCAACCAGAAAGCGCATCTTCCTGGAATGCAATGTGGCGCAATAACGGAAACGGCACTTTTACCGACGTCACAAATTCTCTTGGCTTGTCGGGAGTATCAAGCGTCTCCGCGGTTGGGACAGACTACAACAACGACCGGGCCGTCGATTTATTGGTTACTCAGTTTCCTTTTAACCTTCCCGCGATGTTTGAAAATCCCAGGGAAGGAAAATTTATAGATCGAGCGCCATGGCCCAGTGAAATGCTCCTGTCCGATTTGGGAAGTGCGATCCTGGATTTTGACCATGACACATGGATGGATATCGCATTTACTCATATGCAAAGTCCGGGCATCACTCTCTGGCACAACAATCAGGGCAAGAGCTTCGAGCGTGTTCCGCTGCCGGAAACAAATTGGGCCGAAGCCTATGGCATCGCTGCCATTGACTACGACAACGACGGCTGGGTTGATTTAGTCGCTGTCGGCGAGACCAAAGATGGCAAAGGCGAGATAAAGCTATTCCGCAACCTTGGCCCGGATGGATTCAAAGACGTCACAGCCGATGTCGGACTCGACAAAATTCAGCTCAAAGAACCTAGGGCCATCATCACCGGAGATTTTGATAACGACGGCGCCACCGATCTGCTGATCACGCAAAATCATGGGCCGGCAGTTTTGCTGCGCAACGAAGGCGGCAACAAGAACAACTGGCTCAAGCTTGATCTCAAAGGACTCGCCGACAACAAGAGCGCTATTGGAACCAAGGTTGAAGTTTTCTCTGGCATGAATCGCCAGAAATTTGAAATTTATGGCTCGAATGGCTACCTCGGGCAGAATTCAACTGTGCTGAATGTCGGTCTTGGACAGGCGAAAGAAGCTGATGTTGTCCGCATGCTCTGGCCCTCGGGTGTCGTTCAGGATGAAATTGAAGTCGCCGCGAACAAAACGCACAACTTTATCGAGATGGACCGCCGCGGCAGTTCTTGTCCCACGTTGTTTGTTTGGGACGGGCATCATTACGAACTTGTTGCTGACATGATCGGCGCAGGCGTTGTTGGGCATTGGGTTGGGCCGCATGAGCGCAACATCGCTCGTCCCACGGAATATGTGAAAGTGGACCGCAATGCCATTCAAGAGAAAAACGGTAAATTCAGCTTCCGCCTGATGGAGCCGATGGAAGAAGTCGTCTACCTCGATCAGGTCAAGATGCTGGCGGTTGACCATCCAGCGGATTTCGACGTTTATCCCAACGAATATTTCGCCAGCAATCCGCCTTATCCGGATTTCAAGGTGGTCGCCAGCCGCAAGGCTGAAGCACAGCCTCCCGCGGGCGCGTGGGACGATCATGGTCACAATCTTTTGCCCGATCTGCTCGCGCATCGCTACGTCGGCGATTTCAAGCTCGAGCCGTTCAAGGGATTCACCAAGCCGCACTCGTTGATTCTCGATCTCGGCAAACCATACGAGGGCGGCCCGCTATGGCTGCTGATGCATGGCGAAATTGAATACTTTACTGCGACCGGAATGTATGCGGCGAGCCAGGCGGGAATTGAAGCGACCGCGCCGTACGTGGAAGCGCAAGACGCCAAGGGAACTTGGGTGAAAGTAATAAACGATATGGGCTTTCCGGCTGGTGGTCCGCGTACTATGACAGCAAATCTTACCGGCAAGCTGCCGCAAGGCACGCGGCGCATTCGCATCACGACGAATCTGCAAATTTATTGGGACAGCATCCTTGTAGATCGCACGCCGCAGAATCAGCAAGTGCGGTTGAGCGAAATTCCGCTGCAAAGTGCGAATCTTGATTTTCATGGCTATCCTCGACAGACTGAGGCGCAGCCGCCGGGAGTGGTGAAGTACAACTACGAGCAGGTCAGCGCGACCGGTCCCTACACGCGCGCGGCGGGCGCTTACACCCGCTATGGCAATGTTCTGCCTTTGCTGGCAAAGTTCGACGACCGGCTTGCGGTTTTTGGTTCCGGGGAGGAAGTTGCGCTGGAGTTCGATCCGGCGAAGCTGCCGCCGCTTCCTGCTGGCTGGACGCGGGATTATTTCTTTGTGGCCAACGGCTACGAAAAAGACATGGACTTTTATGCTGCGGATGGTTCGACGGTGGCGCCATTGCCCTTCCGGGCTATGGGAACGTATCCCTATGCGGGCAAATCGTTTCCCCTCGATCAAACGCACATGAATGATCTGCTGAACTACAACACTCGCGATTTATCCGGGAATGAGCCCAAGGGGTATGCCTTCGACTATCGGAAGTGAGTATTCCTGGAGGGTGATTGTATGGGCGGGTGGCGGGGACGATCGCACGAAGGGTCGTACTTCTAAGTGCAAGAATTAATTTCAGTTAAGTAAATGCTTTTTCGCTAGGTAAGCACTTGCAAAGAGGCAGTCGTTTATAATAGTTTTTCGCGTCTAATCTGGAGTAACCACATACAATGATTCGCTTTCTACAAACCCCTGGCCCCATTAAGAAAATAATATTTGGCGGACTGCTTGTCCTTCTATCGCTGGCGATGCTGGTGTATTTGATTCCCAGCGGCGGCCCCATGGGAAACAGCACCACTCAGCGTGGCGTATTGGCTGAAGTGGGTGGAGAAAACGTCACCACTGTTGAAGTCCAGCGGGCGGCGCGCAACATGATTGAGCAGCAGTATCCGCATGGCGGCCCGCAACTGGCGTATTTGACGCCGCTTGCCAATCGTCAGGCTGCCGAGCAGTTGATCAACCAGCGCGCGATGGACGCAGAGGCCCGGCGCATCGGCCTGCATGTTAGTGATCAGGAGCTGAGCGACGAGTTGCAGCACGGCAGCTATGCCGACACTTTTTTCCCCGGCGGCAAGTTCATCGGTCAGGAAGCGTATCAAGCGATGATCGAGCACGCCAATATGACGGTTCCGCAATTTGAGCAGTCCGTAAAGGAAGGCATTTTGCGGCAAAAGCTGCTGGCCCTCGTCACTGGCGGCATAACAGTGACCCCGGCGGACGTGCACAAGGAATTTGAAGACAAGAACACGAAGGTAAAATTCGACTACGCGTTTTTCACTAAGGATGACGTGCTTAAGAGCATTCATCCAGCCGATGCGGAACTGCGGGCCTTTTACGATCAGAACAAGCAGATGTATGCCAATTCGATTCCAGAGCAGCGGAAAATTGCTTATGTGGTCCTTGATCAACAGAGCATCGCTTCCAAAGTTTCGGTCACCGATGACGAATTGCGCTCTTATTACGACCAGCACCGCGATCAATACGTAACTGCGGAGCAGGTGAACGTCAGCCAGATTCTGATCAAGACGCCGTTGCCGGGGCCGGATGGAAAAGTTGACCAGAAGACAGCCGACGCGGCACGCGCCAAGGCCGATGATGTCCTTAAGCAACTGAAGGCTGGAGGAGATTTCGCGCAATTGGCGAAGAAGTACTCGGAAGATCCCAGCGCGAAAAACGGGGGGTCGGTCGGTTGGGTACAGCATGGCGGTTTTCCGGTCGCGGATGTGGACAAGGCAGCGTTCTCACTTGCGAAGGGCGCGACCAGCGATGTGATCAACGCAGGTTATGCGTTTGTGATTCTGCACGTTGACGACAAGAAACCCGCGCACGTGAGTCCGCTGGATGAAGTGAAGGCGCAGATCGAACCGCTGATCCAGCAGCAAAAGGCTGGACAGGTGGCGGATGACCAGGCACAAAAGCTGCTTACTGCCGCGCGAGACGGAGGCCTGGATAAGGCTGCCGCGAGCCAGGGACTGCAGGTTGTGACCACTGATTTTGTAAGCCGCAGCAGTTCGCTGCCGGGGATTGGGAGCGCGCCTTCGTTTATGGACGCAGTTTTCAGCACGTCTCCCAAATCTCCGCCGGATGAGGCGCAGGCCCCGGCTGGGTATGCGATTTTCCAGGTACTGGACGTGAAGCCTGCGGCTACTCCCACTTTTGAGGCCATACGCAGCCAGGTGGAGGAACAATTCAAAAATCAGCAGGTGGCGACGTTGCTTCCGCAAAAGGCCAAGGAGCTTTCGGATAAAGCCATTGCGGAGCATGATTTGAAAAAGGCGGCGAAGGAACTCGGCGCCACTTTTAAGAGCAGCGACTTCGTGCTGCCCACCGCACAAGTTCCCGATATCGGTACCATGCAGGGGCCGGCTTCGGTGGCATTTACCTTGCAGCCAGGAAAAACCAGCGAGCCTATCGACAGCGAGAATACCGCAGCGGTCATCCAGGTGACCGACCGCCAGCCACCGGCGGAACAGGACTTCGGGGCGAAAAAAGATGAACTTCGCCAGGGCTTGTTGGAGGCAAAGCAACAGGAGTTATTTGGCCTGTTCATGACCAACCTTCGCGACACGATGCAGAAGGCTGGAAACATCAAGATCAACCAGGACGAATATAAAGCTTTGACGAAAATGCAAACTGGAGAAGCGGGAGAGTAGCAACCCGCCGCCGAGTTTTTCTCATCTAGGTGCGGCGTACCCTGCGACGAAGTAAAACAGCCAATGTCTTTCCCGCGCTCGACTGGAATTCTGCTTCACCCCATCTGTCTGCCGTCCCGCGGCGGAATTGGAGATTTGGG
>JANWKU010000073.1 GCA_025451215.1 Terriglobales bacterium | reverse complement strand
TTGCTGGCTTCATAAAAGAAATTGGCGGCGGCAAAGAGGTTGCCGTGGTCGGTGATGGCGACGGCGGGCATCTTCTGGCGGGACGCTTCATCGAGCAACTCGCTGGTTTCGCACGCACCATCGAGAAGACTGAAGTCCGTGTGGACATGCAAGTGAACAAACTGCGGCTGGCCCATGGAATTTAATTGTAAATCGGCGCGGTGCGAAATGCGAACCGGATTAAAGGGAGTGTGGATAATTCCGGCGACCGGAGGCGGTTTTTGCGCGAAGGATCTCAGTTCCCTTTGGGAGCCTGCGCTCCGGATCCCCCGGTTCGTTGACCAAACGGATCTGTCTTTCCGGCACCAAATACTTTGTCATTCCGAGCGAAGCTAGGAATCTGCCTCATTCTCTCTCTGTGCTCGCTGTGCTCTCTGTGGTTAACGCGACCAGAACCATGCCCAGCGCGTGGAATTACCTTACTTCTTAGCTTTCTTTTTCGCCGCGGCGGCCTTCATGCCGGCTTGGAACTTCTCCTTGGCAGCGCGCTTGGCGCTGGCTGCCGCTTGTTTCGTCGGAGGAGCTGCCGGTACAGCCGCTTTCTCCGCGCTCTTGGCCGGTTTCTTCTCTTTTTCCTTTTTCTTGGGAGCTTCCTTGATGCCGGAGAGTTTGCGGAGCATTTTTTCGCGCTCTTCGGGAGTCTTGCCGCGGCCGTTGAGCTGAGCGGCGAAAACATCTTCGAGAACCTCATCGAATTTGGGACCGCGCGGCATGCCCAGTGCTTCCAGTTCGTTGGTGACCGCGGGAAGAGCGATGCGGATGGGGCGCCACTTGTGGAGATACGCTTTCAGCTTGGACACGGCAGCGGGCTTGTTGGATTCCGCCAGGATGTACGCCATGTACTCCATCGCCAATTTTTCGATGAAATGATACGCATCGATCGGACGGTTGGTTTTCTTCCCAGTAAGTTCCTTCTCCACAGTGGCGACTTTTTCCGGGAAGTTCTCGAGCGCGTCAATTTCCGCCGAACGGAAACCCAGTTTGGAGAGCACGTTGCCCATCTCGCGGTCTTTCAGGCGGCCAAGAATCGCCAGCATCATGGGGCTGGCCAGGCGCGGCCGGAAGCCCGCCATGAACAGGTCGTCGCGAACCTTGATGAGCCGGGAAATTGCTTCATAGTCGGGATGTTTTTTGGCCACTAGCGGGTGCACGCGTTCCAGAAGATCGTGCTGTTCCCACTCCTTCAGAACCAGGTGCGGACGTTCTTCCTTGGCGAGGGAGCGGAGTTCGTCGCCGGCATCCTCCGGGAGAATGGTGGTCTGCAATTCCCTTTCGATGGCGAGAGTGAACCATTCCTGGGTGCGAGACTCGAGCTGGTAGCCCATGCGAGCAGTAAAACGCAGCGCGCGCAAAAGGCGCACGGGCTGATTGGTAAACGCATGAATGGTAAGGGCGCGAACTTCGCCGTGCTCGATGTCAGAGAGGCCATTCGTGGGGTCGAGCAGCAATCCGCGCGACGCCGGATTTAGCGAGATGGCAATTGCGTTGAGCGAAAAGTCGCGGCGTCGCAGATCCTCCATGATGGAGGACCAGCGAATTTCAGGGCGCGTGCCCGGGCGTACGTAGTGATCATCACGCGCGGCGGAAAGACTGCCCTCGCAATCCCCGGCGAACAGCAATTCCACGTGACGGTGTTTTTCGTCTTCCGAAAGGACTCTGGCGCCTCCCTTTTCCAACTCGCGCGTCATCTTGGTGGGGTTGCCTTCGACCGTAAAGTCCAGATCGCGCAGCGTGGCTCCGGTGATGAGATCGCGGACCGTGCCTCCGGTGAGATAGACGTTGAAGCCCATGGCCGCGGCTAGCTCCTGCACCCGCAGCATGGCGGCGCGTTGTTCGGGCGTGAGCCTGCTCTCAAGTAAAAAGATGTAATCGGGCATTGCACTCCTTCCGATTCAGGGTGTCGTCCCTTGTGGGACGTCGCACCCGCGATACGTAATTGCCCGCACGCTAAGCGCGCGGGTGATGAGCCTTATAGATCTGCTTCAACCGCTCCTCCACGACGTGGGTATAGATTTGCGTCGTGGAAATATCGGAATGCCCCAGCATCAGTTGCACGGAGCGCAAATCCGCCCCGCGTTCCAGCAGATGCGTAGCAAAACTGTGCCGCAACATGTGCGGCGTAAGAGAAGAACGCAGGCCGGCCTTTCGCCCGTAGGCAGAAAGTATCTTCCACACGCCTACGCGGCTGAGCGGGGCGCCACGCCGGTTAATGAATAGCGTGGTCGCCAGGGCCTGCTTGCCCTTGCCAATTAGCTTGGGGCGCGCGTCGCGCAGATAGCGCTCCACCAGCGCGAGGGCCTTCTTGCCGATCGGGACAATGCGTTCCTTGTCGCCCTTACCGATGCAACGGATACAGCCAACTGCGGTATCGAGATCCATGACCCGAAGGGAGACGAGTTCAGAGACGCGCAGGCCGGTGGAATAAAGCACGTCCAGCATCGCGTGATCGCGCAGGCCCAGTGGCGTCTTGTCGTCGGGCTGTGCCAGCAGGCGCTCGATTTCTTCGAGTCGCAGATAGCCAGGCAATGAGCGGCGGATCTTTGGCGACTCCAGGTTCAAGGAAGGATCGGTAGCGATGAGTTCCTGAAGCTGGGCGAAGCGGAAAAAATTACGCAGTGTTACCAGGTGTCGCGCCACCGTGCGGCTTTCGAGCTTTTGGCGATACAAGCTGGCCAGGAATTCCACGAGATTGTCGCGGGAAACAGATTCCAGCGTGAGTTTACGTTTTTTGGCAAAGTCATCGAACTTCACCAGATCGCGCCGGTAGGCCGTCACGGTGTTGGCGGAGAGGCCCCGCTCCACACGAACGTGAGTGAGAAAGGCGGCGATGGTGGAGGAGATGTCCATCAGTGTGCGGGGAATCCTTCCGCGGGCTCGCGCCGCATAGCAATGCCGTAAACCTCTTCGATTTCGGGGCAACGGAAGATCCAGGTCAAGCCGATGTACAGCAGGGTTGCGCCTAGGATCAGGGCGATGAAAACGACCAGTTGCGTGAAAAAGGCGGAATGAAGGGTGTAGTTAGCGTAATGATTGGCCACCATACACGCGGCGCCCATGATGGCGGAACACACCGCGATTTTCCAGATGGAGCGGAAAATTTCGGAGGAACCAAGTGCGCCGTAACGCAAACGGAAAATGGCAAAGAGCACGAAGAAATCGAACAGAGTGGCGAGGACAGTAGCCAGAGCGGGTCCGCCGTTCTGGAAGCGCTTGTAGAAGATGGCTTGAAGGAACACGATGTTCAAAACAATGTTCAACACAAACGAGATGCATGCAACGATAACCGGCGTTTTGGTATCGCGCGCGGAATAAAACGCCGGGACGATCAGCTTCACACAGGCGAGCGCGGGAAGCCCAATGGCGTAGTACAGCAGCGGGCGAGCGGTCAAGCGCGTGGATTCCGCGACGAATTGGCCGTGCTGGAACAGCATGCGGATGATGGGCTCGCGGAGAATCATCAGGCCGACGGCCGCCGGGATGGTGATATAGGCAACTATGCGAAGGGCGAAGGTGAAAGTGCGCTTCAGGCCTTCGTAATCGTTGGCTGCGGCTTGGTGCGCCATCATCGGCAGGATGGCCGTGGCGACGGCGATGGCGTATCCACCGAGAACCAACTCCATGACGCGGTCTGCCACGTACAGGGCGGTCAGGCTGCCGCGTGGCATTTGGGGAGCGTTCACAAAAAACGTGTCGACAAAAAAATTGATTTGCGCGATGCCCAGGCCGAAAAAGCGCGGAAACATCAAGCGAGCCACACTTCGGATGCCGGAGTGCGCGAAGGAAATGCCGAAGTCGAAACGCATGCCGCGTTCGACCAGTTGGGGCACAAGCACCAGGAATTGCAGCGCTCCTCCAACGAGCACGCCCACTGCAAGCGAAACTGCGGGACGTTTGAAATAGTGCCAGACGACCGCCGTGGAAAAGACGATGATGGTAAAATTAAGGACCACAGTGGTGGAAGCGGGGATAGCGAAGTGGTGAAAGCTGTTGAGGATCCCCATGCCGAGCGCGGTAAGCCCAAGAAAGAACAGATACGGGAAGATGATGCGGTTCAGAGTGATCGCTTCGTCCCAACTGGTGGCATTGTCGCCGGTAAACGTGAACGTCTGAATCACCGCCGGGGAGAAAATCATTCCCAGAACGATGACCACAGCAAGAACCAGGGCGACCGTCCAGAACAGCCGATTGGCGAACGCCCAGAGTTCTTCGGAAGAGCGGTCGCGCATGTACGTGGTGAAAACCGGGATAAACGAGGCGGCGACCGTACCCTCTCCTACTAAGCGCCTGAAAAGATTGGGGATACGATACGCGAGAACGAAGGAATCGGCGGAGAGGGTGGTGCCAAGAAGCAAGGTAATGCGTTGGTCGCGAACGTAGCCGAGTACACGGCTGACGACGGTGACCAAAGAGATGATCGACGCGGATTTAAGAATTTCCCTTTTTTCGGTCAAAGGAAAGGCTTTCTGGGACCTAAACCCAGTAATAACAATGAGTTGACAGGCAAAACTTGATTAACATAACATACCGTGGCACCCCGGTGCAATCCTTTGCTTGCGGTAGCTGGAAAAAACGGATAAACGCGATTTGAAATCCCGGCCCCCAGCCTCGACGCACAAAAAAGTGGTCGTGGAATTCCTCGACCGCAAGTCTCTGCGCGGATTTGTGAATCCTACGAGGATCGGGCAATCCCCTGCCCTCGACGTGCTGACTCCTGAGGGAGAACACCAGGAAATTCCCTACGAAAAGCTGCGTGCGATTTACTTCGTACGCGACTTGGCCGTGGAGTTTGAGCCGGAGCGAACCGCATTTCTCAGCCGTCCGAAGTTGGATGGCCTGTGGGTGAAGCTGCGCTTTCGGGACGGTGAAACGCTCGAAGGGGTCGTCGCAAACGACCTGCTGGCCCTGATGGAAAATGGACTACAGCTTACGCCGCCCGACTTCAATTCCAACACCGACCGCATCTATGTGCCACGGAGCGCGCTCACTCATTTGACGGTCTTGGGCGTCGTGGGGATGGCGCGCCGAAAACCCACCGCCGCAGCCGCAGCCGCGCAACCACGCCTGTTCAACGAATAGCTGGCCAACGATTCCGCATTGTAGCTATCCGCCAATTACCACGTTCGGCCGACGTAGAAGAGCTTTTCCGCACGGAGAACAAGCGTTCGCGGCGGGCTCTGTACTTCGCGGAATGCGCTGTGCGAGACTCACAGGTCAGGCATTGTGTGTCGGAGGGAGTGAGCCCATGAAGCTGCAGGAAGTGGCGCAAAAGTTGGGCTGCCGGTTGGAAGGCGATGGCAGCGTA
>JANWKU010000072.1 GCA_025451215.1 Terriglobales bacterium | reverse complement strand
GCGCGAGCTTTTTGAAATATACGTTGCCGTCGGGATAAAAGGGCGTCGTAATTGGGGGAAAGATGCCGTTAAGAAGCATGGAAGTATATAGATTAAAGCATCTTTACGGTTGTGTCTTGCGGAGGTAGAGTTCTGGAAAATCTCACGCCAGCTGAGAGGACAGTGGCATTTAACACCTCGCCTGCCTAAGTGTAGTCACGGCGGCGGTTTCAGGTCGCAGGGGTCCTTCGACTTCATAGCCGGTGCGCTCGGCGCACCGGCTACTTCCCTCAGGATGACATCGTGGTAAGCATTTAATGTTGTGCTGACCTTTGTTGGATCTTGAAAGTTACTGACCTTCGCAGGTCACATTGTTGTTCCAGTCCACGAAGGCGCCGTTGGGGTTGTCTCTCCATGCCCAGACGTGCAGTTCGAAGAATGAGGGGATGCCGAAGCGGTTGGGAGCATCCACGAACTGAAAGTCCTGACCTTCCAGTTGCGGCGGATTGTTGTCATGAGCCGCCAGCCAGCTGACCGCGTCCACGATGTATTCCACGCCGACGAGCCGCCGCTTGTTTCCTACCGGTTCGTAGATCAGGGCTTCCGGGTACCTGGCATCAATCTGGCCGTCTCCTACCAGCGAACCATTGATGTAGTGAATACCCATGGCCCCATGGTCCGGACCGCTGACGCAGCCGAAAGCCGGTGCATAACCTGCCCCGGCGGCATTGTTAACGTTGATGAACTGAGCTGTGTTCGCCCGAACGATCTGCACGAGCTTGGCCGATGCGGCGTGCTCATGACTATCGTTTGCGACTGCAAGAATTGGCGCGACCAGTACCAGCGTGCTCAGCAGCGTTAAACGCAGGACGCCAGCAGTTGATTTGAGAATAAGATTTGCACTTTGTATCGTCATTGTTCAATCTCCTTGTCGTTGTAGTTCTCTCCCTGGGTTAGTTGTTTTCAATCGTTCTTCGTTTCACCAGTTTTGAATTGCCCCCGGCACTTACAGCCGTTCCGCGGTCACTGATACAGGCACTCCATTGGTCAGCGAGTCGAAAACTGGCGAGTATCCAGAGCCCAACTTTGCGATTTCCTGTAACTTTTCGTCCGGCACGTTCGCTTTGATTTTGAAATTGACTCGGATGCCCTGGAAGCCCTTGCGAACGTTCTTGTCGAGATCTAGAAATCCGTGCAGATCGAGATTTCCTTCGAGGGATGACTCCACTTCCTCGATCTCAATACCGCGCGCCGCCGCCTGATAAACCATGGAGGTGGTCAAACAGGAAGCCAAAGCGTGGAGCAGATATTCGACAGGGTTGGCCGCCGCATCCTTGCCCAACAGGATTGCCGGCTCATCCGCCTCCAGCACAAATGGTTTGGGATGCGAGAGTTCCTGCGTTGCTCCGTAAAACTTGTCCACCGTGGAGATGTTCCGGGCGGCTCCCTGCCACTGGTTATGAACGCGAAACTTGAATTTCGCGATAGCTGGTGTCGCCTTAATGTGATCGATCGTCGTGAACAGGTCGTCCACCATCACGCCGTTCACAATTGTTGAAAACTTCTGTGCAGTTGCCATATGTGCTTCCTACCCTTCTTTTCGTTTCAAATGAATTTGCTTTCGATGGACTGAAGGTAAACGCAGATTATGCTTGCAACAAGATGGCATATTTGCCATCCTACATAGGTATTTAAGCCACGTGCATTTCTGGCGGCTAAGGCGGAGCAATGAAAGAGATCACAGTTCTTCTTCTGGATCAGATGTTTTCTTCAACGGCCATCGGCCCCATGGAAGTGTTCCGGCATGCCGGAACGCTGTGGAACATACTTACGGGGGCGCAGCAGGATGCACGATTTCATGTGACCACCGCCTCGGCCAATGGGCGTGCGGTCCGCTGTGATGGGGGAATCAAGATTAAGCCGAATGTCGCGCTCAAAGATGTGGGTAAAACCGATCTCATTTTTGTTCCAACCACTGGGTTGAGCGTTGACGATGTAGTGGAGCGCAATGCCGCGATCGTGCCCTGGTTGCAGCGCCGGAGCACGCGTGGAGTAGCAATCGCCAGCGTTTGCTCGGGGGTCGGGCTAGTTGCAGCCGCTGGATTACTCGACGGCAAACGCGCCACCACGCATTGGGGGCTCGCAGAGCGGTTCCGCGAAAAATATCCTCGCGTGAAGTGGATGCCAGAGCTGATGGTGACCGAAGACCACGGCTTTTATTGCGGTGGGGGAGTGAACGCCTCACTCGACCTCAGCATATATCTGGTGGAGAGGTTTTGCGGACACGATATCGCCATGCAAACGGCGAAGGCTCTGCTCATTGAGACGCCCCGGGCATGGCAGTCAGGGTTCGCCATTGTTCCTTTAAAAACCGACCACACTGACGACTCGATTTCCAGCGCGCAGGAATGGATGCACAAGAATTTCGCCACGACCTTCCCGCTGGAAGATCCTGCAAGACGGGTGGGAATGAGTGTGCGCAATTTCGTTCGCCGTTTCAAAGGGGCAACCGGAGACAGTCCTTTAATCTACTTGCAGAAATTGCGGATTGCCGCCGCCAAGCGCATGTTGGAGAGCAATCATCGCTCGATGCAGGAAATCTGCGACGCGGTCGGCTATCAGGACATTGCGTTTTTTCGCGGCCTCTTCCAGCGGCACACGGGAGTTTCACCGAGCGCGTACCGGGACAGGTTTGGAATCGCTTCACAGACACGGATCAATTAATCACGATTGAGGAGGCTTCATGGACATCCGATCCATCCAAAAACCGCTGAAGGAACAATACCGCCGTGATCCAGGCAGCTCACGCATCACGCTTACCGCGAAAGGCGGCCAGACGGACAGCCCGCTTTCCTGTTCGGTGGACATTGGGCGCGCGGTGTACGCGGCCGAAGCCCACAAAGGAGTGGGAGGCAGCGGCGCGGCTGCCTGCTCGGGCGATCTTCTGCTTGGGGCTCTTGCCGCCTGCGCACAGTTGACATGCCAACTGGTCGCAACCGCGATGAATATTCCAGCGCAGCACATTCAAGTGATCGTGGATGGCGATATGGATTTATCCGGAACGCTGGGAATTTCAAAAGAAGTGCCCGTGGGTTTTGAAGCCATTCGCGTGAAGTTCGATGTAGACGCGCCTCGGGCGACTCCCGAGCAATTGAAAGCGTTACAGGAAAAAACGGAGCAGTATTGCGTGGTGCTGCAAACTTTGTCGCGTCCGCCGAAGATCAGCAGCGAATGGAACGGTCACAGCTGATCTACAACTAATACTAGTGCGTGCCGGCGAGTGTGCCGGCCAAGGTCTGCGGCGCGGCAAAGACTAAATGCTTTTGGAAGAACCGTAAAAGATCGTTGTAAATGCGTCCGTCGTTTCCCCAGTTTGGCTCTCCCCACGTCCCGTTGTACTCTTCCGCCTCATGGACAACGCCAAACTCATTCAACTTGTGAGTGAATGCCTGGTTGGAATAAATATGGTCCGGATTTTGATCGCTGCGCGCCCAATCAAACTTAAATCCGCGCAATGATTTCAGGTTGTCGGCATATTCTGGAACCAATTCCTGCAATGAGAATGTGCTTAACAGCTTTTCCGTGAGTTCGGAATTGACGATTAGATTGTTCCCTTCCTTATGGGCGGGCAAATCAATATAAAGGGGCGGTTTGTCAGGATTGGGTAAATGAGCCTGGAAGATTGCCGTAAAAATCATCAAGAAATTATCCCCTTTTAGATCGTCCATGGATTTGGCGTGGGCCAGAAGGTCCCAATTCATACGGGAATACATGGTTTGTACACCCGTGCCGGTTCCCACGGGATGCAAGGCGTATACCGAGCCGAAAACGTCCGGATGCTTCATCGCGAAACGGATCGCGCCATGGCCTCCCATGAAGTCTCCAGCGATGCCGCGCGAATCCCTGTTGGGCAGCGTTTTGAAATTGGCATCAATGTAAGGCACCAGTTCCTGGATCATGAAATCTTCCCAATTACCTGTTACGGGCGAGTTGACGTACCAGGAGCATCCGAGAGGCGTATTCATATCCACCGACACCAGAATGAATTTGTTGATGACGCCGGCCGCAATGGCGTGATCGAAGAGGCTTTGCGCACCTCTTTGATCGAAGTAGGCGCGATAGCTTCCGAACGGATTGGGAAGGAAGTAAATCACCGGATAACGTTGCGACGATTCGTTATAACCGGCGGGCAGATAGACAACCATCTTGCGCAGCGGGTCGGTGCCGATTTTAGAGTGCACAAGATTTTCCGAACGTAGCTCCCGGCTTACAACCTGACTTTCCAGCGTGGCAGCAAACAGAGGCGCAATGTTTAGTGAAGCAATAAATACGGCGGCCAGAATCAGAGATGTACTCGTTTTTGATGAGATCATCGCGATGAATTCTCCTGTGACACGATCCATTCGTTTCCCGGCCTATTCCTGGTCGCAACAACAACCATGTACCAGGCAGGCCAACCCACCGCACAATTTAGAATCCAGGCTGATGGATGCCGCCAATTTTCTGCCGTGGCGCGGCTCCATCCCGGCAGCGCCAATAGAGTGATAGCGACGGCCAATGAGAGCGCGGCATTTATGTTCATTCGCACCATTCGCAAACCGCGCCTTATGCCCAATGCTGTGGGTGCCAAAAAAAGAAGCAAACAAAACTTCGACATGGACGGGACGTGAAATTCTTGCAGACAGAACAAACATGGAAAGCAATAGAGAAGCGCGCTGATCCAAAGCGTCCGTCGCGAGATCGAAGCCACGACAAAACCCCCAGTCCATGACCAGCCCAACAACAGGAGGAAACTGAAAAACAGCTGGAAGAGACTGGCATCGGTGAGAATGCCGGATTGCAGACGGTGCGTTAGCTGCAGATAAACTTCGCTCACTAAAAACGAAAGTCCCATTAAGGAAAAGCTGCTGGGAACAACCAAACCGAATCCAGCAACCCACGGCCGCCAACTTTTCCAAAGTTGTGACTGGCGGCGAATCACCAAACCGAGAACATCAACAAGACTGCGCCATGCGCCTTCGCCGCATTCCACTAAGTCGCCGCAGACTGCCTCGCGCTCGTTACTCTCTAGAAGATTCGATACTGTTGCTACCGCTCTCCATGCGAGGCCCGTCATGATAGATTCTCTTTCCGGTTGACCGCCCACGAGGCGCCGCGACTTACTCGCGTCACCGCATTGTAGAAATCTTGCGCAGCATGCACGCCTTTCGCGGTCACACGAACCATGCGCTTGGCGCGGCCGCCACGCTCGGCGGTTGCCGGCCCCATCCACGTCTTAATCAGTCCCTTCGTTTCCAGACGATCGATGGTGGTATAAAGTGCGCCAATCGAGCAGTTGCGACCGGTGGTAACAGCAATCTCCTGCCGAATTGCAGCTCCATAGGCTTCGTCGCCAAGTCCGGCAGCGGCAGTAATTAGCAGATATTCAAATTCGCCAAGCATGATTTGAATCACATTGTGATAGTAATTGAGAGTTTTGTCAAGAAGCGATGCATGACAGAAAGAGCAGTGTCTACTTGTCCAAATGGAGTTGATAAAGCTGGTCGAGCAAATCGATATTGCGGCGGACTTTTTTGTCCGACCGCCCAAAAAGAAATGCCCCACTCGCGCAGCGGGGCGAGTGGGGCAGGCCTTGGAGTTGGAAGTGATCTAGAAGATCAGCTTCGCTCCGAGTTGGAATTCACGAGGATCGAACGCCGACGTAACCTGACCAAAGTTGCTTGATCCAACGTTGGTGCTGATTCCGCCATTGTTGTAATCACCCTTGAATTGAGTGTGGTTCCAGGTGTTGAAGCTCTCGGCGCGGAACTCGAAACGGCTTCCACGCGCTTCGCTGATTACGAAGCTCTTGAAGAGCGAGAGGTTCCAGTCATCACGGCCAGGCCCACGGATTAAGTCGTGACCCAGGTCGCCGTAAGTGCCCAAAGCCGGAGCCGCGAAGGCAGCCGGGTTGAACCACTCAGTAACCGTCTTGGGATAGGTGATTTTGCCAACCAGATCCGGACGATTGCCAGAGTTCGGGATCACGCTGGAAACGTTGCTGCCGCTGACTCCCATGTTCAGTGGCGCGCCCGACTCCATCGTGATGATTCCCGACAGCGACCATCCGCCCGCAACCGTCTTGAGCAGATGATTGTCTGTGTTCTTTAGAAGTGGAATCTGGTAAACGAAGTTGGTGAATACGACATTGGTTCGGTCGAAAACCGATGGACCTTCGTCGTATCTCCACCCTACGTATGGATTTGTGTTGTTGTTGAGGTCAGCACCGCTGCCATTGCTGGTGGTTGCGTCCGTCGCTTTGGCGTAGGTGTAGCCGAATTGAAGCTGCAAGTCTCTTGCGACATTTCCGTGCAGATCAACCTGCAACGAGTTGTAGCTGCCGTTGGCTTCGTTCTGGGCGAGCCGGATTCCACCGAAGCCGAGATAGGTGTAGTCCCGGGCGATACCAGCACCGCCAGAGGCAACCAATGATGGGAGAAGGCTTGCCGCTGGAAGATTAATTTCCTGGTAGTCATTCTGATGGCGATTCTGGCTGCCAACATAGGACAACGAGAAAACCGTTCGTGAACTCAGTGCCTGTTGAACACCAAGGCTGTACTGGTAGCTCCGCGGATTTTTGTAATTGTTAGCGTTGACTCCGGAAACGCTCAAAGGAAGAACCGGCAAAGCCGCGGCGGTAATGGTAGCGCCTGTGCCGACATTGAGTCCGGGATTTGAAAGCGATACGTTATGCAAGGAAGGATTCAAGTCTCCAGGGGGATTTACAGCTCCGTTGTACATGTCATTCCCCTGAATGCGCTCGTACATGGTGCCGAATCCACCGCGAAGAATGGTTTTGCCTTGACCGGTAAGGTCATATGCGAAACCGATACGCGGTCCCACGTTGCCCCATTGAGTAGGCACCAGACCACTTGCAATCCCGTTCTGACCTCCGATGCCAATGCCATTGGTATAGAACTGGATGCCTGCGAGGAGGGGATTAGCGCTCGTGCTCAAACCCGGGCTGGCGGCCGCGCAACCGATATTCGCGGTGGCAGTCTGAGGTCCTGAGCAGATGTTGCCGCTGGTGTCGAAGGTTGCGGCATTCGCAGGGTTATACAGGTTGGGGTAGAAGTTCGACGACTGTTGGTTCGCTTCATAGGTATGTGGAGCGATGTCCCAACGCAAGCCCAGATTCAAGGTCAAACGGTGCGTGGCGCGCCAGTTGTCCTGAATGTAAGCCGCGTAAGAGTTATTGTTCCACTGTCCGTTGATCTTCACGGCATCTTCGGTGTAATTCTGAGCATAACCAAGCAGGAAATCAGCGAAGTCATTGCCGGTAAAGTTGCCGTTGAAGAAAAAGTTGCCCTGCGTCGTTGCGAACGCATTCTGGCTTTTCTTGTAAATCGCCCAACTGGCGCCGAACTTAATCTGGTGAGCGCCCTTTGTCCAGGAAATGTCATCACGGAGCTGATAGTCGTCCGCTTTGTTGTTCCATGGGGTCCAGTTGGATGTATAAGTTGCTCCCGTGCTTCCCTGAAGAGCAATGGAAGGAATACGGGTTTCGAGGTTCGGACCAGTAAAGAGCCGATTGAAGGTGAAACTCGAAGGCGCAGTAAACAGGCCCTGAGGCACAATGTGGATTCGGTTGCCGTTGTAGTTGAAAGCCGTTTCATTGAGCAGCGTTGGACTGACCACATAGGTGGCGTGGACAACGGCGCTATAAGAAGGGTTTCCGAAAATGTCGCTGACCGTGGGAACGTTGTCACCGCTCCACTGGGTTGTTCCGTAGGTCTGCGACGTTTGCTCGGAGATCCAATGTCCGAAGACGGAGAATTTGTCGTTGAAGGTGTGGTCCACGCGGGCAATTTCTTCGCGGACAGTCGTTGGAGAATTGTTGCCTCCCTGGAACTGGCTCCCGCTTGTAGGGCCCGGGAAGATGCCGGCAGCCAACAGAGTCTGAGCATTGGCATCCAACAGGTTCGTCGGAATGGTGTTGTTCGGGAAAGGCTGACCAAGAACAAGACCATCATTTGTGAACCGGGCTTGCTGTGCTGGCGAGAGTTGAGCAGCCGTCGGAACTTTAATAGTGGTTGCGCCGAAGTTGCCACCGTAAGTGCTGGTCAAGGGAACCGTCTGGTTCAACAATCCACCTTGAATCAAGCTGCGCCATTCCATGTTGTAGAAGAAGAACGTTTTTGGATTGTCGCTGTGGTGGAATGCCACGGGACCGCCCACGTTAAAGCCGTATGTGTTGAAGCGCAACTCAGAAACTTTCTGCGGGGCAGGGTTGAAATAGTTGCGGGCGTCGAGCGCATCGTTGCGCACGAACTCCCAGGCGGAAGCGTGGAATTGCTTGCTGCCGGATTTAATCACTTGCGTGATGGTAGCGGCGGAAGAAAGGCCGTACTCAGCGCTGTAGTTGGAGGTCATGTTGCGGAATTCGGCGATTGCGTCAATGGAAGGCATAACGCTGCCGCTGCTGCCGCCGCGGTCAAGGTTCTCGCCGCCGTCAATGAGTTGCAGGTTATGACCGGCGCGCTGTCCGTTGATGCTGACGTTGGCGTCTCCGCTAACCGCGGTCGGGGCCATGAAGTCGCCCTGCACACTGGAAGCCCCAGGCGTCAAAGCAAACAAGCTGTAAACGCTTCGGCCATTTGTAGCCAACTGCGTGACCTGTTGTCCGGTGATGACACTGCTGACTTCGCCGGAATCCGCCTGTACGGCAATCGGGTTCGCCTCGACCGTCACTTTTTCAGAGACCTCGCCGACTTTCATTGCAAAGTCGAGACGGTCGCGGTCGCCAACATTCAGGACCACTCCATCTTTTACGGCGGTACTAAATCCCGAAACTTCCGCCTTGATGGTGTAATGGCCAATGGCAAGATCAGGCGCGACGTATTGTCCCGAATCATTGGTTGTGAATGTGGAGATTCGACCTGTGTCCGTGCTGGTGATTGTGATGGTGACGTTGGGAAGAACCGAGCCAGATGGATCGGTTACCGTGCCCACGACTGTTGCCTCCTGGGCGAATGCTAGCGAAGAAGCCATTAAAAGGACCGCACCCAACATTGCCCAATAACCGATGCGGCGGCCTTTGGCCACGAAAAGCTCTAGATACTCACATAACAACTTCATTGTTACTACCCTCCGAAATGTTTCCTTGCCCATGATTTGGCTGCGCGAAGGAAAACTTGCTGAGATAACTTCGCTCGAAAAGTGGTATTACACAATATCCAGTTGACGCGGTTTAAATATGACCATTATGATTTTTAGAAATGAGAAGAGTACCCACTGGAATCATGCCGATTGTAGGAGTTGACCGGAAAGCCCCCCAAGCCCTTCATCAACAGATATATGACGCCTACCGTGTTGCGATCCTGAACCGCAGCTTGCGGGCGGGGCAGCGCATTCCATCTACACGAACGCTCGCCTCGGATCTTGGAATCTCGCGCATTCCAGTTTTGAATGCCTATGCCCAGCTTTTAGCGGAGGGCTATTTTGAAAGCCGCGTCGGAGCAGGCACGTGCGTTTCCAGTTCCCTGCCGGACCAGATTGCGCGCGCGGATTCCTCTCTTCGCAAACCGGCGAAGGCCCGTTCCGGTCCGCGGCCAATCTCACGACGCTCTACTCTTCTCCCGCCGATGGGTACTGCACCGTGGATGCGCGGATGGGGGGCTTTCGGCGTAAGCCAGGTGGCTTACGAACATTTTCCATTTAAAATCTGGTCGAGCCTGATTAACCGGCATGCCCGGAGCATGGGGCCGAAGTCACTCGATTACGGCGACCCGATGGGATCCAAGGAACTGCGGGAAACCATCGCCACGTATTTAAGAACCGCACGAGGGGTACGCTGCAACGCACAACAGATCATGATTGTCAGCGGTTCGCAGCAGGCGCTGGAGGTGACGGCGCGCGTGCTCTTTGACCCGGGCAGCCATGTGTGGGTGGAAGACCCGGGCTATCGTTTTGCACGAGACGTTTTTCTCATGAACGGTTGCAAACTTGTGCCCGTGCCTGTGGACTACGAGGGGCTCAACGTTGCCTGGGGCATAAAGCGGTACCGCAAAGCTCGCGCGGCTTTTGTTTCGCCCTCTCACCAATACCCGCTGGGAGCGACGATGAGCGCATCGCGGCGACTTCAGTTGCTGGATTGGGCTCAAAACTCCGGGGCGTGGATCATTGAGGATGACTACGACAGCGAATACCGGTATGAGAGTATGCCGATTCCCTCGTTGCAGGGTCTCGACAGCAATGCTCGCGTCATATATATCGGGACATTCAGCAAAGTTTTATTTCCATCTTTGCGCCTAGGCTATATTGTGATTCCCTCCGACCTGGTGGACCGCTTCATGTCGGTTCGAATCCCCATGGATATCGGGCCGCCCGACTTTCATCAACGCATTCTCACGGACTTTATAAAGGAAGGACATTTTTCTCGACATATCCGGAGAATGCGACTTCTTTATAACGAGCGGCGTACCACGTTGATTGAATGCCTCCGCGAGGAGCTCGGTTTTGCGATGGACATTGTGGGCGGGCAGGCAGGCATGCATGTTTCGGTGACGGTTTCGAAAACAGCCAATGATCGGAAAATTGCCGCGCAGGCAGCGGAGCAGGGCTTATGGTTATTGCCGCTCTCTACGTCCTATTTAGGGGACGTGTCCAGGCAGGGATTCATTCTTGGCTTTGGGAGTACTTCCGTCAAAGAGATGCCGCAGAAGGTGCGAAAATTTCGCGACCTGCTGAACTCGACGTAAGCGGGGAGTCAACGAATACGAGCGCGCGCTATTCTGAAATGGCGATCGGTCGCGATGCCATGAGTTGAGCAAAGCGCGGGTCTTTACGGAGAGTGGCAAACTCGTCGTCTTTATAGACTTCGTCCACGTTCTTATACCCTTCTTCCATCGCTCGCCGCAAGCATTCCAGAGAGCGGTCGGTTAAGCCATCTTTGGCATACAGCTTTGCCAGAAGATAGGCGAAGTGGGCCTGATCTTCGGGCGATGAGATTTGTCCCGCGACGCCCACATGAGAGACTTGGCTGAAGACGTCGGGATCAAGGTTCACGGCCCGAGCCTAAGCTTTCGTCGCCATGTCCCATTTTTTTCTGGAAAAATACGCCGTACCCATGTTGCTGAAGTAAGAAGCATCATTGGGCTCGAAGCGAATAGCTTTTTCGTAGTCCTTTGTGGCCTTACCGTATCGCCTCTGCACATATTC
>JANWKU010000071.1 GCA_025451215.1 Terriglobales bacterium | reverse complement strand
CCATTTTTCTTTTACAAGGTCTCGCGCGCAACCAGCGGCGTCGGTAACAATTATGGGCAATCCGCAGGCCATCGCTTCATTTACCACCAAGCCCCAGGTGTCCGTATAAGTAGGGAGAATGCAAGCTTCCGCTAGCCCGTAGTAACATGGCAACTCTTCTTTCTGCACGAAACCAGCAAACTTCACCATGCCACAACCGAGCATCGCGGCTTTCGCAGCTAACGCAGATTTCGCTCGGCCGTTTCCCACAAAAACCAATCCGATCTCATTTCTCAGGTCTTCGGTCAATTTGCAGTAGGCAGCAAGTAGATCGAATACGCCTTTTTCTTCAACCAGCCGGCCGACATAAAGGAAAAACCGCTGGGGCAATTGCAATCTTTGTCTGTAACACATTGCTTCGCTGCGGACCTGCTCTGCATTACGGGAAAAGAAATCTATGTCCACGGCATTAGGCGCCACAAAAATATTTTTAAACGGAACATCAAAATCGCGGACATATTCAGTGGAAGATTTCCCAGGCACCACAAAAGCGCTGCAATTAGCGATAAATTTCCTCTTTAGAAATTCAATCAAAGCGTGTCTGCCGCGCTTGTCGTTGGCGGTGCTTTCCACCCAGGCCAAAAATGGTACGTGCCGCTTCCGCGCCCACGCCATCGCCTGCCATGACGCAATATAGTTGTAGCCTCCGCATAAGATCACTTCCGGCGCAATCTGCTCGAGGGCGGCGCTTAGTCCGCGGTTCAACAGGATGTTCCGCTCCCAATAACGGCGTCGCCAGGAAGGAAGCACCTGATAAGAAAATTGGATTTCGTCTTTATAGACCATCCACTCCCGTTGCGTGGGATCGGTATCGGCGAGAAAAATTACATGCAACTGGATATCGTTTTGCCTGGCAAGCGCATTGAATACGGGAATGCGATATGGAGAAATAATTTCCGTCAGGATCACAAGCTTCATGCGGCACACTCGCGGTAAAGATCGCTGAGCCGCTGTGCCTGGTGTTGCAATGTCAGGCTTTTAAGAATTGTCCTGCGCGCGGCCAGCCGCATCCGATTGCGCAATTCGGCATCCTCAAACAAAGTGACCAGGGCCTCCGCTAACTCGCCCACATCGTTATCGCCAACCAACCACCCATTCTTGCCGTGCTCAATCACCTCCGCAATGCCTTGTCCGCGGCAAGCTATCACCGGCTTGGCCGCCGACATGGCTTCCAGATAAGCACAGCCCAAAGCTTCGTATCGGCTGGGAAGAGCAAAAATCGTGCACTGGCGGAATGCCTCGGCCACCCTCTCGCGGCTTTGGCGCCCAAGAAACCGGACCTTGTTGGCAATCTTCAGTTCACCGGCCAGCGCCTGCAATCGTTTTAATTCCGCACCTTCCCCGATGATGTCACAGGAAACTTCTGGAATACGCGATTGAATCATCGCCATCGCGCGCAATAACAGGTCATGCCCTTTGATGGGGATCAGATTGCCGACACTCAAAATTTTCAAGCTGCTGGGCTCGTTCGCGGGAGTGAAAATGTTGGGATCAACTCCGTTGTAAACCACCGAGGTTGGGTAATTTCCATCCGCACCGTCCGACACCTTTTGCCTCACAGCTTCACTGATGCAAACGACCCTGCTGGCGGAGCGAAATACGTGCCGTGCCATCCTGCGGCACCATTCTCCCGCGCGCCCTTTCACCTGATTCGTGAAATATGCGTCCAGCCCGTGGACCGTCACAATAGAAGGACTATTGACTTGCCGCGCCAACAATGACGCCGCATGTCCACAGGGAAGCGGAGCATGCGCGTGGATAATGTCAATCGGCTCATGTGAATGAAGGCGGCGAACTCGCGAAACAAGGCTGGCAAATAAAAACGCTCCTGCGGAGGAAAGCCCCAAGCTACCGGGCAGGCTCATGTACCTCATCCATTGCGCTGGAAACTGAACGCAGGTATTTGTTTTTTCCGTGTAATAAGACTGCACCGCCTGCACCGAAGATTTAACTCCCATCGATTCCATTGTCTTGAGCGGCTCCGCCACGAAGCATCCCGCCACCTCGTTTCTATCGCTGGGATAGAACGGCGCTACGGTGTACACATGCAGCGGCCTCTGTTCCGTTCCTTCGTCCATCTCTCGAATATATGCTCCAGATTCAAGCGGCATGCTGACGACCTCGCGCCGGGGCCAAATCAATAAATACTTGCTCCCATTGCCGCGTGATTACATCCCAATCAAAACGTTCGCTATCTTTGCGGCCCGCGGCCCCCAAAGCAGAGCGCAACGGAGCATTCTTTAGCAATTCGTCCAAGCGCTGAAAAATCTCAGAGTCCGACCGGGTCAAATAGCCCGTCTGACCATCGATCACCGTTTCCGGCTCATAGTCTCTTCGCGCGATCACCGGCAGCCCGCACGCGGCAGCCTCAAGAATTACCTTGGGAGAGCCTTCCCATCGGGAAGGAAACAAGAAAATATCGGCCCGCTGATATTCCGTCCGCAATTCCTCCGCATTTAACAATCCCAGAAACTCAACATTCTGCAATTTTCCTTTGTGCGCGAAAGATTTCAGATCCGCTGCCATCGTCCCTTCTCCCGCAAGCGCAAAAGTCGTACACGGAAAACGTTTTGCCGCCTCCAACACTAGTTGCGGCCCTTTAAACGGACGCAACGACCCTGCAAATAAAATCCGCGGACGAACATTTTGTTTCAGCAGTGCGTTGGGGATAAAAAATTTTGTGTCTACGCCCGTAGGGATCACGCCGCTTGGCAACTGATACTCTCGCTGTAAGCTTTTCTGCACCGCGGAAGAGTTGCTGAACAGGTGGTCACAACGAAGAATCGTTTGCTCCCAAAGACGCACCGCCTCGGGGGAAATCGTTGGCTCATTCCGCAGATCGGTTTGGGATTCGACCGTTCCGATCACAACCCGGTGGTCCCGCCATTTTTTGCGTAGCGATAAATAACACCGGCTTGCGGGCGATGATTTCAGGTAGAAAAGGATTTCATGCCTGCCCAGCAAAAACTCGCGGGCAATTCGCACCGTTTGCCCTCGCTTGGGCAAATGAACGAGCCGAGTGTTGGGACGTTGCGTAATTCGAGGGTCGGGGCTTCCTACGCAAAATATGCTCACGTGGAAGCGGGAGGAATCGAGCCTGCAAATGATCTCGCGGGCATTCGCCATTTGCGCGTTAGGCAGTCCCTCATCGGCGAAGCTGTCTACCAACAGGCGAATGGGATTCATGAATACCTCATCCACGAGCGATTGATCTGCGCCCGGTCATTTAGCGGACCATGGAACATTAGCTGTTTGCCTCAGAGGGATAAATCAAGTTTCGCGCCCGCGACCAAATCGCCGTCGTTATCAAACGATCATCGGCATCGAGTCCAGAAACTAATGCCGTCCCAACAAAAGATGCATACGCCATGAACCCACCGAGACCGAGTTCAATCCATTTGGGCTGTCCGCTTGCGAACCGCATCACGACATAAAGAGAAAAACCCACCGCCAAAAATGCCGGGCCCAGTCGCACGTAACTGCGGTTATAAGGCAAGAGATGCAACTGGTCATAGGCACCTTTCAGGTACCACAAATTCACGAGCACGTTGGTTGTCGCCGCTGCCACCGCCGCTCCCAGAATGCCAAAGGGATGAATCAGCGTGAGGTCGAGCGCGATTGTTACGGCCGCCGTGACCGCCTGAATTTTCAAAAGATGTTTTTCGTTTCCAGACATCAGCAACAAAGAACCTGATGAGCCGACCGCGCAATTTACCAGTTGACCAACAGTACCCACCACCAGGACCGACCATCCTGCTTCGAACTCCGGGCCAAAAATCCTCATCAACGGTTTTGCGAATACGACCATCGTGGCGGCCAGGGGGAATGTAAACCCGAAGATCCATTTGGTCAGAGTTTGGAACATCCTGCCCATCATCTGGCATTCATAACGAGAGTGCAGATCGGAAATGATGGGAGAAAAAATCTGGTTCACCGATTGCAAAATGACTGGCACCAGCGCCGCCATTCCCGCGGCTAGCGCGTAAATTCCAACCTGCCGTGGATTCAAGTAAAATCCCAGAAAAATTTTGTCGGTGTGTAATATCAGGAAGCCAAGAAATTCCATGGCCAGTACTGTCGCGGAAAATGAAATTACCCGACGCTCCAATGCTGGAAGCGGCCCAGAATAAGATCGCGTTTTTGGCGGAGTCAGCTTCCACACCGTCCCTATTAGCAAAAGGAACACAATGCCGTCCGCCGTAGCCTGCGCGATTAGATAGCCGCGCAACCCCCAGCCGAGTGCAACGAAAGCAATGGTGCAAAGCATCATCAGCGGGGTGCCCAGAAAAGTCGTAAGTACAGTGCTGCGTGCGACTTCCTTGTAACCGGCGAGCACTCGGGCAAAGAAAGTGTTGAACGTCCCAAAGCACATGAGTGCCGCGAATATCCACAAGTATCCGCTCAGGGCGGGGGCGTGGTAAATGCGCACAGCGATCACCTGTCCCGCCAGCAGCAAGATGGGAACAAATAACAAATTGGTGAAAAACAACATCAGAATGCTGCGAACAAGAAGTCCGCGCAGCAGTTCATACTGCCCAGTCGCGCGGTAAGCGGACACAAACCGCGTGGCCGACCGGGAAAGCCCAAAAGCATTGAAAATACCCAGCGAGCCAATGATGGTCAGACCCAAAGCGTAAGTGCCCAGGGCTTCCGCTCCCAATTCGCGTGTAAGATAGATTTTGAAAAAATAACCCGCCGCCAGGGCAAACATCCTCCCTGAAAAATAAACAGAAGATTGTCGCGAAACGTGCCCGATATGTTGCCGGAAGTCCGTGGATGGCAAAATACGCGGCGCGGAAACCTCATCCACCATCTGTTCCGGTTCTTTTAGAGCAGCAGTCCCCGCCATAATTAGACTTGTGATCGCGCCTCAAAGGTGCCTATGAACACGCCCGTAGCCGTTCTCGGCTATGAAAAGGCGGTCGTCTCATTATTGGAACTGGGTTAAACGGGATTGCGATAGTACCTTCGCGGGAACCAGTGGTGGAAATCTCCGGCCTACTGCAGAGACGTCAAATGGCGGTAAGCAGCGCGGACCGCTCTTCCCTGGAAAACAGTCGTTCCAGTTGTGAGGTTGGGATGTTTGGCGCGACGCTACCTGTCACCCGGGCATCGCCACCCTGATTCTTAATGATGGCGGGAATCTCCAAAAGCTCAGCTCCGGATCGCAAAGTGTGGCCCACGCCAAACCGTCGGAACTGCTCTCCATACTCATGGTGCGAATATTCCAGCCATTGGCATAGAAAACAAGAAATTCCCGCCGCGCCGCATTCCATGGCCACGGTGGAAAGTACGGTGACCCCGAACCAGGTCTGCTCCAGCAACTGTGGCGTCAACGGTCCTGTCACTATCTCTGCGATCCGCCGTTGCTCGGCCGAAAGAATTCTCCGCACCAACGCTTTACGCCTTCTCACGCTCTCAAAGGGATGCAATTTGATGATGAGCTTGCGTCCCTCTTCGATGGCCATATCCGCAAGCGGCGGAAGCAGTTCGCTATAAATCTCGTCCCCTCTCGCCTTATTGGCCTCATACGGCTCCGAGAAAAAAACGATCGCATTTGCGGAACCACGCTGGTATTTCTCGGCAACTTGAACCCGGAGATCCGGTGCGCCAGTTTGGATTTTACTTGCGGGTATGCTGCAAACCCGCGAGAGGTAATCCTGTTCCATTTCACTTTTGGCAATCACCACATCCGCGAACGCTGGCACTATGCGGTACCGCCAATCGAGCGCTCCGTGGTGACATGAAACCGTCGGAATATTTTTTCGCTTGGCAAGCAATACTGGAAGCAGGGTATAAGGATTATTGTCACAGCAAAACACGCTCTTGACCGGCTCACGCTCCAATACACCGAGCCATGCATCCCGAATTTTAAGGCCGCGCTTTACAAACTCAGGAAAGCCTTCCCACAATCCCAACGAATAAGCGACCGAGGTCTTCGGATCACGCGAGAGTTCGCGGCATAACTCTCGCCACATCTGCGTAATTTTTCCGTACTCTTCTACTGATTCCCGTCTGCAAGCGTAGCCTGCCAAATCCGCAGTCGTAACGTTCGCGGAGAGATTGGCAATTTTCCCGCTCGCCCGCGTAATAACCAGCCGGAAGTCCAAGTCGGGAAGCTTCGAAGCAAAACTTGCTGCCGTTTTGGTAGCGTTGACGTACGCACTGGGCACAAGGACTACGTCCCCCTTCGCCCTGTCCTTCTTTCTTGCGAAGTGGCGGCGGAGGGCAAATCCCGCATCGTACTTGTCCCAGAAAATTTGCCGCAGCTCCCAAAATGGCAGCGCCCAAACTTCGCCGGCGTAATGCAGAACCCTTCGGCGTAAGCTCGGCCCGCTCAGAAGATGGACGGGAAACATCCGCAAACGCTGGAGCATCTCTGCTTCCACGCAAGGCCGGGTAATAAAAACTTCGTCGTTGCAGCTCAAGCTTTCGGCCAGGCGACAAACACTGGCAATCAATTGCATTTGATCATTGAAAAACAACACAAACAATTCCCACCAACGAATGCCTTCTTCGTCTGCCAAAGAAGTTCCCTTGTCGGAAATGTAGCGGATGAAATCGAGGTCCTCGCTCAAGCGGCAATACTGCTGGAACGGTACTGCCGGGCACTGGAATTCGCGCGCCCATTGAGCGTAGGTGTTCGCGGGCGCCCAGCTAAGATCAACGATCAAGTCCCATTTTTGCGATGCCCAACGCTGTGGCTGGTCCTCGGGATGAACCAGAAGTACCTTCAACGCTCACTCCGCGAATTGGCAGGAGCACCCATATAGCCGAAAAACAATCGGTAACGAAAGATGGGTGGCATTTGGAGAGTGATCAACTTGAGTGCAATGCCTTCTGAACTATATGAGAATTCATGCTGGCCAACTGGCTACCGTTTTCCATGACGGCCAGCGCTTCAGCCCAGGAAAAATCATCATGATTGCCAAGCCGTGCGTAAATCTCGCGGATGAGTTGCAAATCTTCGAGAGTATCAAGGGTCCAGCGATGGTGACTAAAATCAAATGAACGTTTTACGCCCACGCACTGAAATATCTCCGGATGCTCGTAAAAATAGGGCGTGACATGCTCTAGTTCGTAGGGCCGTTTCGTCTGCCGCCACGCTCTCTCCAGGGCATCAAAGGTGCAAACCTCCACATCGAGTCCCATAGGATAGATGCGGGAGATACGGTTGCTAGCGTAGTCCGCATCCGATTTCAGGATGGTCATCACCGTTTCATCAATCAAATCAGGGTCCACCAAAGGATTATCAGAGGTCAGGCGGACGACAAGCCGCGCTGAATGTTCGAGAGCCGCGTGGTAATAGCGATCTAGAACATTTTCTCCCATGCCTCGAAAGCAACTCACGCCCAACCGCTGGCATTCCTTCACGATCACATCGTCGCCACTCAATTCCGTTGTCGCTACCACCGTCGCATGAGTAAGCCGCGACCGGCGAGAGCGTCTCACTACCCGCCCTAAGACGGTTTCGCCTCCGAGATCCATCAACACCTTGCCCGGAAGTCGCGAACTGCCCATCCTGGCTTGAATGATGGCGACGATTTTCAAACTGGCTCGTTCCGTATGCATGAAATGGTTGAGCGCCATCCCGTGCCTCCGCAGCAGAAAATGGCTCGCAGTATTAGCCGAAGAGTAGCCGAAAACATCGCTTTTACACCATCTTAGACAACTCGAGGGAACCAGCTTGATTACGCCTCCGCTTTAAATTGCGATGCTAGAATTTTCCCATTCTTGGACAGTACTGTTTTCGAGCAACACGTGTGAGCTGAAGTGCGATCCCACCTGTCTTTCGTGGCATTGTTCTTTTCAGTTTGAGGAGTATTGATGAGTTCCGGGCCCATGATTCCGATTCACGGTCAAGTCTTCCGAGAAATCCAGCCGAACTCACCTATCGAATTTTCCCGGCAGCCAGGCTCCTATATTTATGCGCCAGCCGCGCAAGAGTCGGGCATTCGGGAATACTGCCGCACTTTACTAAAGCATAAATGGGCCGCATTAAGCACTCTGGTTGTCATCTTCAGCGTCATCACCATCGCCACGCTTCGCACGACCCCAATCTATGAAAGCGTGGGCACCATTGCGATCACCAAGCCAGACTCCGCGATCGTCAACTTTAAGGATTCCGCTCCCGACTGGGACTATTACGATCCCACGGAGATGGATACCGAAGTCCGCATTCTGAAGAGTGATTTACTTTCCTTGCAGGTTCTCAGGGAATTGGGTTTGGATAAAGGCCCGACAAACTCCCCTGCCGGAGACGTGAACGATCTCAACTTAACGGGCACTGCCGATAATCTCGATTCTCCCAGGACCTCGGCGCTTATCTCTTCTTTTAAGTCCGGGTTGACCGTCGCCATGGTCCCAAATACCCGAATCATCGAAGTGCACTACCATTCGCCTAATAAAGAATTAGCCGCGCGGGCCGTTAATACCCTCATTTCAACCTACGAAGAACAGAATTTCAAAACCCGTTATGAGTCCACCATGGAGGCTTCGGATTGGCTCTCTAAGCAATTGGCCGACTTGCAAATGAAGGTGGAAACTTCAACCGAGAAACTGGTCCAATACCAGAAAGCCCATGAAATCCTCGGGACCGACGACAAGCAAAATATCATCACTTCCAAACTGGCGGAACTCAACAAAGAATTGACCGAAGCGGAATCTGAGAGGATGCAGAGACAAGCGGTTTATGAACTGATGCAATCCGGCGATGCGAACGCCGTTTCGGCCGCAGCCATGGGCGAATCCTCCTCCAGTGCCTCTAAGGGAGACTCTTCGCTTTTGGAAAAGTTGCAAGGGCAGGACGCCGACCTTCGTATTCAAGCCGCGCAACTCAGCACTCAGTTCGGCCCTTCCTATCCCAAAGTACAGCAACTGAATACTCAATTGAAGGAAGTGTCTGCGCAAATCCATCTGCAAACGAAAAAAATCCTCGATGGCGTCCATGATGAATACATGGCCGCGTTGCAGCGCGAAAAAATGCTGAGTGCGGCGCTCGACAAGCAAAAGCAGCAAGCGAATGCGCTGAACGAGAGTTCGATTGAATACAATTTGCTTAGTCGCGATGTGGAATCAAACCGTACTCTGTATGAAGGCCTTTTGCAGAAACTCAAGGAAGCGGGAGTTACGGCCGGATTGCGTTCCACTAATATCCGGAAAGTAGACCAGGCACGAATACCGAACTATCCTTCTTCCCCGAACATTCCGCGAAATCTTACCTTTGCTCTTGCCCTTGGACTCAGTTCGGGGATCGGGCTTGCCTTCCTCTTAGAAGCCCTGGATAACACGGTAAGAACTCCCGAACAGGCGCAAGCCATTTCTGGATTGCCGTCATTAGGAATGATTCCCTTGGGCTCGCGGCAAACAGCAAATCTTTTGGATCCGGCGAAGCGATTGGCCCTGGCGGCTTCCAAGGAAGTAGTGGAGCTTGTCACTCAATCTCGGCCGCAGTCACAAATGGCGGAATCCTACCGCGCCTTACGCACGTCTCTGTTGCTCACCTCTTCAGGAGCGCCGCCAAAAACGATCCTTGTCACCAGTGCGCTGCCGCAGGAAGGTAAGTCCACCACCAGCATTAACTGCGCGATCGTGCTGGCGCAAAAAGAAAGTCGCGTCCTTTTAATTGACGCGGACCTGCGTCGCCCCAGCATTCATAAGACCCTCGGGTTAGGTCCAAAAATCGGCCTCAGCGATGTGCTCACCGGTAACGCCACGCTGCAACAGGCGATTGTTCGCTCCCCTGTAGTGCCTTCACTATTCATTCTGGCCGCCGGTACTCCTCCGCCAAATCCAGCGGAGTTGCTGGCTTCCTCGCATATGCGCGACATTCTTCTCGCTCTGCGGGAGCAATACGACTACATTGTGATTGATACGCCGCCCACGCTCTCAGTGACCGATGCCGTCATCATGTCCACCGGCGCCGATGCCGTGGTCCTGGTGATCCGCTCGGGACAGACTACCAAGCAAGCGTTGCGCCGCTCGCGTGAATTGCTTATGCGCGTGAATGCACGCGTCGCCGGCGTTCTTCTCAATGCCGTGGACCTGCGCTCGCCGGATTATTACTACTATTACGAATACCAGGGAAAATACGGAAAGCGGTACTACCAGGAAGATGCCCGCGGCGGCGATTCTTCCGGAAACGTTGTTTCTACTCCGGCCTAGACCGTTTGCCCGCGCAGCGAAGGGCAATGCCAGAACTTCATGAGGATTCAGGCAAAAAGCCCGGCAACGAAAACCTTTCTGCTGATCTCTGCTTTCCTTCTTTGCTTCCTAT
>JANWKU010000070.1 GCA_025451215.1 Terriglobales bacterium | reverse complement strand
CTGAAAATCGTGCTCGCCCCGCCGCCGCTGGCTGAAAAAGTCCCTCCATTGGCGATGTCAGACGTTGTATCGTTCCAGCTGGTTTCCGGAATGTAGCTGATCGCAGAACCGTTGTTGGCGTCATTCGATGTTTTCCAGTACGTCGCCGGAGCGCTTACGTCTGCGCTGAACTCGGTCCCTCCAACTCCGGTCACCTCCGGAATGCTGGCCGGAGCGTCCACCATCAGACCCTGCGTGGCAGAAGTAGAAGGTGCGGAGGGAGTGCCTCCATCGCAGTCCGCCGCGCCATCATCTCCGGAAGCGGCCATGACCGTCTGGCCCTGCGCGTTTGCCTGTTGCACCCAGGACTGCATGGCGTTCAATGTGGTGGCGCCTAACCCGGTCTCGCAAAATCCGTAACTTGTACTGATAACTGGCGCCACGTTGTTATCAATCGCGTATTGCAAAGAATCGAAAACGCTTTGCGAGGTCGTATCGCACGTTTTGCCTTTGTCCACGCCGACATAAACAAACACCACGGACGCATTCTTGGCCACCGCGCCAGACCACTCTACATCCAGATTTGCCTCGTCAACGTCGCCGGAACACGAGGTGGATGTGCCGCTGCCCGGCACAAGCAGCAACTGCGGATCATTCTTCGCCAATCCTGATGCGGAACGGAAGGCGTCCACGTCGCTGGTGTTAATCGCGGTCTGTCCCACAATAGCAAGTTTTTGCCCTGTCCCGTCAAAGCCAGCGTCGTAAAGACCGTTCACGTCGTAGATAGTCGCGAAATCTTCAGCCGCCAGGAAATGGTTTCCCGACGTTGCGGAAGTAAAGTTTGGACCCGGGCGAACGCTGCGAATCCGGCTCAAGTGCGCTTTGGGGCGGAAATTGTTAAGCCCGCGAATTCCCAGAACAACCGAAGCGAGCGCCTCCGGCACTCCCGGCGCGGACGCATTCGCGTAGAGCATTTGACCGTTTACTAAATAGTTGTGCAACTCGGTGTGAAAAGCATGCTCCACTTGCGCCGACGTGGCGGTGAAAAAGATGGCCGTGCCGCCGCGCGCCAGCCGAGTTACCGTCAACCCTTCCGATTGCAGCCAGGCGCTGACTTTCGCCAGATCGCCGCGGCTAAGCCCGAACCGGCCGGCATACTGCTCCGGCGTCAGCCACTGATGATATTGCGGCGCGGAAGGGTCCTGCTGCGCCGCCAGCAATGCGTTCAAGTCCGCCTGTTGCGCGGACGACAACCGGAATACGACCGAGCCTGCGATTTCCTCACCCCCCGCCGTCCTGCCTCTGTCAAATTCCTGCCGCGCCAGCGGATGTACATTCCACTCCAGCACCGTCCACTGGTCTACGTTTAACGTCCGCGTAATCCGGTTTTCAGGAGTTGCCGCTTGGGCCGCGACCGCTCCTGCGAGGAGTCCCAAAATAATTGTCAATCTTTGTAAACCAATGAGCGAACTGGGCATAGAGGTCTTGGCTCCCCGACGGCGCTTCCATGAATTGATTCAGAGTAGCGCGTTCGGGATGTCTAGAGCAGATAACACAAGGGCATCGCACCGCAAAATTGCCTTATGGGACGCCGGCAAACGGCCGGCCAGCATGGGATCAGTGGTTTAGCGGGCTAGTTACGAAGGGCGGAATCAGATGTGCATTTGCTCCCGGAATGAGTCTCGCCCGAGGTTTTACCAAAATTTGACACGTCCGGCCTGGCGAAAGGCGCGCTCGCGCCTGTTCCCTGGCGATTACGATTTGCTTTCCGGGCCAAAGATTGTGAGCAGATGTCCGTCCGGATCGCGGAAGTTTGCCGCCCACATGGGTCCATTGACGTTGTGCGGAGGCTGGACAAACTCCACGCCTCGGCCCAAGAGTGAGTCGTGATGTGCTTTCACGTCGTCCACATTGAAGATAACTTCCACGGCTCCGGCAACGTTGGGGGCGTTTTTGGCCAAAGCCTCGCTGAGAATCAGCATCACAGCACCGGTGTCGAGGAACGCAAACCCTTCAAAGCGCTGTTTGACGATCAAGCCAAGTTTGTCCTGATAGAAGAGCAACGATTCGTCAATTTTGCGGACGCCCAGCATGATCATGCTGAGGGCGGGAATGCGATAGGCATCGGACATTGGAAACTCCGTTCGTGGAGTACTATAACCCGAACAAAAGTAGCGGAGGAAATATGCGATTACTGTTGCACTGGCTGTTGAGCGCCCTGGCGGTATGGATTGTTTCGCGGTTGGTGCCTGGATTCATTGTTACAGGGGTGATAGCGGCGCTGATTGCCGCAGTGGTCATTGGATTTGTGAACGCCACGCTGGGGTTTTTATTTAAAGTGATCACTTTCCCGCTGGCAGTGCTAACGCTGGGAATTTTCTGGCTGATTGTTAACGCGGCGATGCTGAAGCTGGCTTCGATGTTTGTACCGGGATTTCATATTGTTGGTCTCGCGGCTGCGTTCTGGGGCGCGATCGTGCTGAGCCTGGTGAACATGTTCTTGAAGTGGCTGGTGGTGCCGAAGAGAGCCTGAAACGTGGGGCTGGGTAAATAATGCAGTCCGTCCAAACTGACCCACTACCGCTTTTCGACTGTAAAACCGATGTCATCCCGAGCCGCTTTTGCGAGGGACCTTACGTCGGATCGAAGTTCATATGCTGCATCTGGGGTAACATTCCCAATGATCACCAGGGAGTTGGCTGGCGTCGTAAGGTCCGACTTCGCTACGCTCAACGTCGATGACATGGGTTTCGATTCGTAATGCTGTTCATCCAAACCCACCCACTGCCGCTTTAAGACTAAAGTTGCAAATTAAAACCGCGCAATCTGCCCACAACTTCGCCAACATCGTTTGCCTGAAAAAGGCGGATGGCCGCGATTCCCGCCGCTCCGGCATGCATGCAATCCCGCGCATTTTCCAGGGTGATACCACCGAGCGCGATCACCGGCACATCTTCGCGGCAAGCTTGCTCCAGCGCTTTTAGACCGGCGGAAGCGCTCGGGAAATTCTGATTCCCCCGATTTTGCTTCTCAAAGATGGGGGCGAATATCGCAAAATCCGCTCCGTCTCTCGCCGCGCAGGCTACCTCATCACGAGCATGGCAAGCGACGCTGATAACGGGCGCGGGGCAGAAATAGGCGGTGGCGGAATAAATTCCGCGAACATTTCGCGGGGAAATATCGCCGGAGCGAAGATGCACGCCATCCGCAGAACATGCCAATGCGACATCGGCGCGAGAGTTGATAAGAAGTTTGGTGCGCGCCGGATTGCCGGGCGAATTTTCCTGGATCGCTCGCATTGCATCAGTCGCCAGCGAGTCAAGCTGCTTCCCAGACAAATCTTTTTCCCGCAGCTGAATGAAATCCACGCCCAGACGTGCGGCTTCGGAAATCTTCTGGAGCAGGCGCTGGCGGCGTTGCGTTTCGTCACTGCCGAGCGAAAAACGGTCGGTGATGTAGTAAAGAAGCAAGAGACGCTCGTGAATAATTCTTGACGACGGACAACTTCGTTTAATTTTCGGCCGGAATCGAATGATGCTCGTGGACGAAAATCCATTGCCCGGCAATCTTGCGGAATCCGATGGTCAGGCGAAAATCAAGATCACTGGCGCGACCGTGCTCGATGACTATGCAACGCATGAGAGCGGAGGCGAATGCTACGTCAGCGCCTGCGGTGATGTTGAGTTCGCGAATCTCGAACTTTGGGGGCTCGGGCGATGATCCGAAGAACAGCGCCCAGGTTTTTTCGTAAGCGGCTATGCCCTTTGAATAAAGGGGAGGCGGTACATCGAACATCAGGAAGCCTTGGGCGTGATGCTGGAGAATCCCTGGCATGTCTTTACGGCGAACAGCACCGGCCCAGACTTCGATGAGCTTGCGAATTTCCGCCGCGTCTTTGTTATCCACTTCACGCTCTGTCGAAACCACGCTTCGTTCTCCTCATTACTTACGGATTTGTCTTAGCGATCTCTGGGATAACTTCGCCTTTGCGCTTGGGCTGCTCTTCTAGATGGTATTTGGTGAGGCCATCCCGAAGGAATTCGAAGCCTTCCTCAGGCGAATTGACGAAGCGGAAAAGTTCCACGTCACCGGGCGCGATGACACCCGCGTCCGCCATCGCCTTGAAATTCAGGATGCTGTTCCAGTATTCGCCGCCGTAGATGGCAACAAGAATTTTCTTGGCCAGTTTTTGCGTTTGCGCCAGCGTCAGAATTTCAAAAAGCTCATCCAGCGTGCCAAATCCCCCGGGGAAAATTACCAGGCCTTTCGCCAGATAGGCGAACCAGAATTTGCGCATGAAGAAGTAGTGAAACTCAAAATTCAGCGCAGGAGTGATGTAAGGATTCGCATATTGTTCGAAGGGCAGATTGATGTTCAACCCCACGGATTTTCCTCCGGCTTCATGAGCGCCGCGGTTGGCGGCCTCCATGATGCCGGGCCCGCCTCCGGTGGTGACCACGAAGCGGCGGCGGCGCGCGGGAATTTGCGAGGACCATTGCGTGAGCAGATAGGCCATGCGGCGCGCGTCTTCGTAGTAGCGGGCCGTGTCCACGCCAGCAATGGCGCGCTTGAGTTCTTCTTCCTGCTCTTTATCGGCGACGCCCTTGCCTTCCACCGTGAAAAGATTTTTCTGCGCGGCTTCACGGTCGTGAAAGCGCGCGGAGCCGAAAAAGACGACCGTGTCCTGTATCTGCTCACGGCGAAAGCGGGCCAGCGGCTCGCTATACTCGGCAAGAATACGAAGAATGCGCCCGTCCGGGCTGTTCAGGAACTTTTCGTTCTGGTAGGCAAGGGGCGCTTTAAATTTAGATTCGTCCATGATTTATCGTTCGCTGATTTTCATCATTGATGTTGATGTTGATATCGTTCTTGAGAAGCTACCAGAATTCCTTTTGGAAACCATGAAGAGTTTTCAGACGGGCTTGTCCTCGCGATAGTGAATGGCCGCGCTGAATCCAATCCACACATCGAGCACTCCCAGCCCGCTGCACAGCCCGCGGGCAAAGCCGCCGGAGACCATAGAGCGCACTGCCGGATGCCCGAGAAGAAAATAATTGTCCGTCCACTGTGGCCACCAGGGAACGATGAACATGAGCACGCCCATGGCAGCGCAAAGAAAGACGAATAACAGAACATTGAAGCGATGCAGCCAAAGTTCGGCTCCAGTGTAGGCAATGTAGTCGACCTGCGGGGCCGCCCCACTTCCGCGCGGAAAGGCGCGTGCCGTTTCGCCGTTCACGTTTCGCTGGTTTTCAGGGGACAAAGTATTGCCCTCTGGCGTCACGCGCGGCTCCCGGAACTCCGTAGCAAAGATCTTCGATTGTTTTTCAGCGTGCCCAGGGGCATGGAATTACAACGCATGCAGGTATTTTACGACTTCAAGGCCTTAATGCGCTCGGACACATCACGATAATCAATATTTTTTCCGTACACTTCCATGAAATGGG
>JANWKU010000069.1 GCA_025451215.1 Terriglobales bacterium | reverse complement strand
TCACCTTACTTCGTTACCGATCCGGAGCGCATGGAAGTTGCTCTGGAGAACGCCTATATCCTTATCCACGAAAAGAAAATCAGCTCCATGAAAGACCTGCTGCCGTTGCTCGAGCAGATCGCGAAGAGCGGCAAGCCGCTCGTCATCATCGCGGAAGACGTGGACGGCGAAGCGCTCGCCACCCTCGTTGTGAACAAGCTGCGTGGCACGCTGCAAGTCGCGGCCGTCAAGGCCCCTGGCTTTGGCGATCGCCGCAAGGCCATGCTCGATGACATCGCCACCCTCACCGGTGGACGCTCCATCACCGAAGACCTGGGCGTCAAGCTGGAGAACGTGCAGGTCGCCGATCTCGGCCAGGCTAAGCGCATCACCATTGACAAAGACAACACCACCATCATCGAAGGCAAAGGCAAGTCGGCGAACATCGAAGGCCGCGTGAAGGAAATTCGTGGCCAGATCGAAAAGACCACCAGCGACTACGACCGCGAAAAACTGCAAGAGCGGCTGGCGAAGCTGGTCGGTGGCGTTGCCGTAATCAAAGTTGGCGCCGCGACCGAAACCGAAATGAAGGAAAAGAAAGCCCGCGTGGAGGATGCGATGCATGCCACCCGCGCAGCCGTCGAGGAAGGCATTGTCCCCGGCGGAGGCGTCGCACTGGCCCGCAGCGCTGCTGCTCTCGACAAGCTCAAGCTTGACGGCGACGAGCAGATTGGCGTGAACATCGTGAAGCGCGCCATCCAGGAACCGCTGCGCCAGATCGCCGAGAACGCCGGCGAAGAGGGTGCAATCGTTCTGGGCAAGGTGCTCGACGCGAAAGAGTCGAACTTCGGCTACAACGCTTTCAGCGGCGAGTACGAGGACCTGGTAAAAGCCGGCGTGCTCGATCCCACGAAGGTCGTCCGCACCGCGTTGCAGAACGCCGGTTCGATTGCCTCGCTGATGCTGACCACCGAAGCCATCATCTCGGAGATCCCGGAAGAGAAAAAGGGCGCTCCAATGCCAGGCGGCCACGGCGGCGGCATGGAAGGCATGTACTAAGAATGGAGGCGCGGGCGTCCCGCCCGTGCACTCATCTGATGTTCGCCTTTGGCCATTAGTCGTTGGCCATTGGCAAAATCAAAAGCCTCGCTCGCAAGAGCGGGGCTTTTTTGTATTGCAAAAGAAAAATTAAATGCGTTTTTTCCAATAGTTCGGATCGCGGCTAGTATGGGCGACTGCCAGAATTTGTACGGATGAGTCCAGTTCGCGATAGATCACGAGATAAGGAAAGCGTCTCAGAAGAAATCTACGCGTCTGATACGAGCCGCGCGCCCAACGCTCAGGGTTACGCGCAATTTCCTGTAGTGCGCGTTCGAATTCGGCATCGAAAGCACGGGCTGCGTCTGGACTCCGGTCCAGATACCAATCAAAGGCGGCATCGTAGTCGGCAGCCGCCTCTTCATGTAATTCGAGAGTTTTAGTGGGCACGAGGCAGCTTCGCCAAATTACGCTGGCGAACTTCCGTCCATGGAATAGTTTTGGCCCTGCCTGAATCCAGATCGGCGATGCGTTTTCGGATTTCTTCGTCCCATGCAGCCAGGACGCCCTCGTCCACTTTTCCGCCAAGATTGGAGATCAGCGAGTCAGCGAGCGCTTCCTGCTCTTCCACCGAAAGAGAAAGCGCTTGTTGCAGCAACTTGGAGACTTCAGGGGTCATTTGTGACATTCGGAAACCCTCTCGAACTTGGCTTTCAATTCTTTCAAATGTGCATCCAGGCGATCTTCGGGGATGCCTTCACCACGGTCAAGATGGGCAATGCCGCGTCGAATCTTTTTGTTGATAGCCCTGCGATTTTCCTGAAGCCAGCAGTCCTGCTCTTCCTGAGTTTCCAGCAAGCTCGTCAGGACTTCGTCCATGCTGGAGGAACCAGTGGCTTCGAGTTGCTTGCGGATGCGGTCTTGGAGGGCTGCATCGCGGATTTCGATGTTCATTAAGCATCATCGTAGCGCAAGGGAAGCGAATGTCAAGCCATGCGCGGCGTTGCAGAACGCTGCGCTATCGCGGGAAATTTTGATTTCCTGTCAAGCCTCCCAAAGGTACATCCCCGCGCCTATCTCATAGCAACCGCTTGAAATATAGCTCCCGCCCGCATGTCCCATTTCCCCACCACAAATTGCTAGACTAAAAGTAGCTGGCAATTTCAGCCGAAACGCAATTTCAGCCAAAACCAAAGGCGCATCCGCATCCCGGACGCGCCTTTGGTTTTGTCCAAATCAACCAGAATCAATTAATCGGACTCAAACCATGTCGAACGAGAACCGTACCACCGCAATCGCTGCACCCCCAAAACGGGCCGCCTTCAAAACCAGCAAGCTTCGAGGCGAGTGGGTCGAGCTTCGCTTCATGACCCGCGCCGCCGAACTCGGCATCATGTTCTCCAAGCCCTGGGGAGACTCCGCTCCCTACGACCTCGCTCTCGAGCGCAACGGAGGCTTCCTCCGCGTCCAAGTCAAATCCCACCGCCCACCAGCGCGGACGCTCTTTCAAATGCAACATCTCCGCCAACCAAGGCCCCTACCTTCCCGGACAACTCGACTTCATCGCCGCGTTTGTGATCCCCACCGACACCTGGTACATCCTCCCCGCCCACGTCGCCGCCGGACAAATCCACGTCATGCTCTCCCCTCATCTCGCCAACGCCAAGTACAGCCCCTACCGCGAAGCCTGGCACCTGCTGCTGTGAATATCTTCTTGCAGTCATCTCGACCACTCATCTCAACACCAACCATATCCCCTACGCTGTCATCCCGACCGAAACAAATCATCACGAAAGTGATGATTTGTGGAGTGGAGGGACCTTGCGCTTGTTTTTGATTTAAAGGCAGTCGAAGGGAATCTTGTGTTTGTTTTTGACCGCACGAAGTGGAAAAATTGTGATGCCCATCACATACACGCTCCCTATTCTCACTGCAAAATTGAGAAGTAAACACAAGGTCCCTCGACTCCGCGCAAAAACCGCGCTGCGCTCGGGATGACAGAGTTTTAATGATGCCCACAGAACATATCTACTACGTGTACTTCATGCAAAGCACCTCTCGCCGCGCGCTTTACATCGGAATGACCAGCAATCTCCACCGCCGCGTTTATCAGCACAAGACCAAAGAATTCCGCGGCTTCACCTTCGATTACGACTCCGTCCGCCTCGTCTATTGGGAAAGCTACGACGATGTCCACAAAGCAATCGGCCGCGAGAAGCAACTCAAAAGATGGAGAAGGGAAAAGAAGTTGTGGCTGATCGCCCGCACGAATCCCCAATTCCGCGATCTATCCGCCGATTGGTACGGGAAAGAAGTAATCAGAGCCTGGGGAACTTAATGTTTGATTCACCATGCTTCAATCTGCTCCTCTACGCTCTCTTCCCACCTCAACCCTTCCCACCTCTTGCCACCTCAACTCTGTCATCCCGACCGGAGCAGATCATCGCGAAGCGATGATCCGCGAAGTGGAGGGACCTTGCGTTTCAGAAAGCCCGCCCTGAGCGAAGTCGAATGGGAGGAATCTGCTTTTGTACGACATTTTTCTGAGCGCCGAAGGCGCGGAACGTGAAAGCCCGGCACGTCAGTGCCGGGAACGGGAATCAGCAGGATGGCCGAGTCCCGCAGGGACGGCACATTCACTGCGAAGCGGAGGGATATTGTGTCCGTGTATTGTGAAATGCCCCTGAAATTTTGCTTTATAGCTCAGACGAATCAGCAATCATGCCCAGTTCCTGAATCAGAAAAAGCGAACGATGGCGCTTGACTCTCCTGGAAATCGTGCTACCCTTCGCGCGGGTATCGTGGGTGGTGTCGGAGTGAATGAACTCCATTGTGACGGACTCAAGTAGCATTAACCTAGGTAGGCTCCCGTCGGAAACGTAGCAATTGCGTATGATTAATTCCCGTCGCTCGACAATACCCTTTGTAAAACCGTTCGAATCCTACTTCACTGAAGAGGCGATCATTCGCCAGCTTTGCAAAGAAAGGGCAAAAAAGGCAAAGAAGCGAAGCGACGCGACGCTTTGTTTTTTCATAGAATTGCAAAAGATAAGCGGAACGGAAGAATACTCGCGGATCCAAAGCATTCTAATGAAGAAATCTACCTATTATTCCCTTCTCGAAAACTTTGGCATTCGTTTCGTCCAACGTTTCGTAAAGGCTTAACATCCGTCGATTTAAATGCAAAAACATTGTTTTTGACAGTCAGGCGGTTACGTGAAAAAACTCCGTATGCTCCATGGGCGATACGGCTCAATCAGTTAGTTGCAACAGTTAAGAAATGCGTTTTAGACGATAAGAATTTTGAATTTCCACCGCCGCGGGTTATAGCTGTTGCAAAAGATCGAGCTAAAAAAACATATAGGCCGATAGCTTTATTTGATCGCTTGGAGGATAAAGTTATCGACTGCCTTACGGCGCGATACTTGCGGGAAGTTTTGGATCCCGTTTTCCTCTCCTCTTGTTGGGCGTTCCGATGTCGAACTAAATCCTCTAACGCGCCCACCACGCACGATGCTTTGAACAAGCTTTTGCAATTAAGGCTAGAGAAAAAGCAACTTTATGTTGCTGAATGTGATATCCGGAGTTTTTTTGATTGTGTTTCGCACAAGGTTGCGATTGATTCAATAAATGAATTGGCAACCTTGAGAACGAATCAGTTGGGTGCTTCAGAAAACGTAGTTGACGAAAGAGCCCTCAAGATTTTCAAGGCTTACCTGAATTCCTATTCCTTTCGCAAAACAATCCTGAACGATGCGCTAAGCAGACTGCGGAAAAAGAAAGACCCAGCAGGTGAGTTTCCCTGGCCGTTATCTGAATTACGTAAATTTCATGATGAATCATCACTCGATGAGATTGGAGTGCCGCAAGGAGGTGCGTTGTCATGTCTGGTTGCAAATGCTGTATTGCATAAGGCGGACGAAGCTCTGGACAATCTATGTAAAGAAGGAGGAGAGAGATTTGAATATTTGAGGTATTGCGATGACATGATTCTGCTTGCTGAGCAAGAAAATATATGCAGACAAGCGTTTGATTTGTATGTGCAAGAGTTAAATAAAAAATGTTTGCCCATGCATGACCCGAAACACCCAGGAACTTATGGGTTGTCATTCTACGACGGGAAGTCGCATTTGCCATATCGTTGGGGACCTGAAGACGATTCAATTCCGTGGATTCAGTTTGTGGGATATCAAATTCGACACGATGGTTTAGTTCGAATTCGGCTTAAGTCGCTCAAAAAGGAATTGAGGAAAATTACGAGCACAGCAGACGAGCTAATCGTTTTTTTGAAATTATCAGCGCAGAATGAGGTTTTAGAGCGAAGAATACGTAAGAGTAAGCGGCAAATAATTCATCGTTTCCGACAAAAATTAATTTCCATGTCAGTTGGGCGCATGAAACTGGGGTTAGTGCGTTCTGAGCCGATGCCGATGTGTTGGGCAAGTGGATTTAGAGGACTAAAGGAAAAACGAGTGGTATTCAGTAGTTTGAAAATTCTTGATAGGCACCGGGAACGACAAATCGCGCGGGTAGCAAAGAGGCTCAAATCTTTAGGTACGCCCAGATATGGAAGTGCTGAAATACAGTCTCAAAAGGTACACAAATTCTATGGACATCCATTCAGTTATTGGGGGCAATTTAAATAGGAGTTAATGAAGGTGATTGATTACGCTGATTTCTTACAACTAACCCCCTTGCGCTCACCAATCCCCCGTGGTATAACAATCAAACCGTCGAGAGCAGTGTGGCTAGCCGGGCTATTTGTTTGAATCTCTCGTAGCGAGTCCGGCATCTTAGTAAGTGCAGGGAAAACCCACAAGGTAAACCTGAGAAAATTTGGCCTCGGCCACGAGGCTGTCATTCGGGGACAAAGCGCCTCGAAGGGTTCGGTAGTCAGGCTTAGGCTTGAAATCGCAAGAACCTCCAAACGATCTTTTCTTAATCTAAGAATCTTCCGTCCGCGCTCGTGCTGGATTCAGCTCGTGCCATCTGTGGGCAATCCGGCGCTGGAAGCAAGGTGGAAGATGTGTTCTGTTATGCGCTCAAGTGCTCCCCAATAGCAGATTCCTGACCGCTAAAGCGGTTCGGAATGACAAATTGGGTGGGGTTCGGCGGATTGAGTTTGGTTCGCAAGCAGCTTCAGTTCCCAATGTGGATAAGCAGTGGAAATCCTGTAGGGTGAATGGGTTGACAGTTGCTAAGCGCAGACAGTAACTTTAAAAGGTTTCGAGGACAGCCGGAATCAACATGTGGTGTGGGATTCGTCCCATGCTCGTGTCCGGTTGACTGAAAACGCGCCGCTCAGGCGGAGACGCGATTCGGTCTTTGACAACTAGGTTGAACGTGCCAGTCGTGAGATGAAATGTTCGGGCATAAGTCTGAACGATCTCACAAGTTAGGCCACTGCATTCTTAGCGGAATGCGAGTGGTGGCCATCACACCCTTTCGAGCGGTGGAGATGGCAAGTCTGCCAACTACCCGTCGGCAGACGATCAGGTTTCAAACGAGAGTTTGATCCTGGCTCAGAATCAACGCTGGCGGCGTGCCTAACACATGCAAGTCGAACGAGAAAGTGGAGCAATCCATGAGTA
>JANWKU010000068.1 GCA_025451215.1 Terriglobales bacterium | reverse complement strand
GTCGGATAACAGGTGATTCCAATTTTCATGATGGTGATGAAGGAGCAAGCGGGCCAGCAGCCACGCTCGTTATTCGATTGCAGATTGCTGCCGCGGATTCAGTTTTTGAGAACCAGGCGGTTTGCATGATTGGCCCAAATTCCGCCCGAAATTCCAAGCCCTGACATTTTAACAACTGACTTTCGTTCAACCCGCGAAATCCGTGGCCCTAGCTCGCCCCGCCCTTAGGCCCAAATTTGCTGGTATCGAGTTTTTCCACGTGCCGCTGCATCCGTTCCTGGATCGCTTCCGAAAGCCCGGTAAACTCTATGCCCATCCCCACGCCCGGATCGCTCGCCCGCACAATTCCTGACGTGCTTACCTTCTCCGTGTCAATCCAAAACGTCACCGTGACCGGCGTTCCCAAAGGAAACGGCACCAGCATCTCAACGTAGCATCCACGTCCGCTAATGTCCGTCGCCGCAGTCTGCATGTGCACGGCGCCGCCACGCTCATCCCGCAACTCGACCGGAAATTGAATTCTGTGCCGGATGTAGCGCCGCTTGTCACGCCCCTGCGGCTCCTTCGCAACGGAAGCCGAGGGAATAAGCTCCTTCCACGGCGGCTCCTGTCCCTGCAACGCTTCCACTTCTACATTGATCCTCTGTGGCAGCGCCGATTCCTCTACCTTCACGACGCGAAAGCGCGCCTTCTTCTCTCCCAGTTGCACGCCAACCACATCATTGACCTTCAGCGGATGCTCAATCGAAACCAACTCCGCTCCGTAGGCGCTTAGCTTTTGCGCATGTACATTCTGAAAAAAGGCCTTGCCGTTCGAGTCCATGCCCCAAACTCGCACCAGCGGCCCTGCTCCCTGAATTGGACTACTCTCGCGCACGAAATCTCGCTCCTTTTATTCAGATAAGCTTCACCAAACGCTTTCGTTCAAGCCTCAATCATCCGTTGTTGCCCACGCGCCATCATACAATGCTCTAACAGCTTTGCAATTAATAAGATAGATGCCCAGTAGATTTGAGCGCTTTAAGCGCTTCGTTCCTGTCCGTGCTGTCGCAACGTCTCGCTTGCACGTCGCGCGTTGAACTTCACCCGGCAACTTCAAAATATTTTCCAAACGTAGTGCCCGAAAAAAACAATCAGTATTACGCCGCCCACTCCACAAAACCAAAATAAAAAGTTTTCCGTCAGCCTCGGAGAATTAATTTCTTTCTTGTCCATTCCAAGCCCCCATAGTCCGTCAGCATTTGCGACCCATTCAAGATGCTCTTGGTCCGCAGAAGTTTGTACCTAGCTATTGCGAGGATAGCTAACAGGAATGGTTGTGATCGCGTTAACCCAAGGCCTGGGTGTCAGGTCTGGGTGCCCCGTCCTTGTCGCGTTTTTTGCGACCGGGCGGGGAGTTTCAGAACTTTCATAGGATGCGTAGGCGCAACGAGAAGGGTGCGGCTTAAGCGGTGTCGCTAAACCGCAAGTAGATTTTGGACTTTAGCCCCGGAAATTCGAGGCGTTGAAATGACCCCCAAACTGGTAAACAAACTCTCTCACGAAAAAACTCTGTCATCTCGAGCGAAGCGGCATGATCGCTCCGCGATCATGCCGCGCAGTCGAGAGACCTTGTGTTCCAAGGCATACTAAAAATCTCAATCCCTCCGCACTTCATCACAAACCGCAAAAAGATCACCTGCGTTCGCACCAAAACCTCACTCATACCGCAGCGCCTCCATCGGATCAACTCTCGTCGCCCGCCGCGCCGGAACCCAACTAGCCCCGAGCGTAGCCACAATCAGAGCCGCAGCGATTCCCACAAACACCTGCGGATCGTGCGGGTTCACATCGAGCAGCAACCCGCCCATCACCGGACTCATAAAGAAAGCTCCCGCCGCCCCGATTGCGAGCCCCACAAACGCCAGGGAGACTCCATTCGCCAGCACCATGCGCAGGATTCTCCCACGCTGCGCTCCCAGCGCGATGCGTACACCAATCTCCTGCGTTCTGCGTCCCACAAGAAACGACACCACGCCATAAAGTCCCACCACCGCCAGCAGCAATGCCACCACGCCAAAGGCGCCGCCAAGAATCGCCGATACGCGCTGCTGAAAAAGTCCTTGGCTCGAGACAATCTGGCTGAACGCTAATACCGAAATTGGCGCTACCTCCGGATCAAGGCTGTTAAGCTGTGCGCGTACCTGCGCAGTCAGCGCCGCCGGATCGCCATCCGTCCGCACATGCAGCGTCGCGCTTGGTCGTCCCATCCACGCGTAAGGCAAATAAAACGTCGGTGGGATCGGATAGCCAATGTAGCCCGGATTCGAATCTTTCACCACGCCCACAATCACCATCCCCGCATGATCGCGCAGCGAAATTTTGTGTCCAATGGCTTTGTCCAAATCGCCGTCTTTCACAATGTAACGGCGTGCCAGCGTCTCATTTACGATTGCCACCAGCGGTGCATCTTTGTTGTCGTGGTTGGTAAATTCCCGTCCGCGCACCAGCGGAATCTGCATGGTCGCGAAATATCCCGGAGCAACCTGGTTGGTGTTCGTGTCTATAAACTTCTCCCCGCCCGGCGCAGTGTAACCGTCAACCGACAAGTCCCACGACGCGCCCGAGAGAAACGGTACCGACGACGCCACGCTCGCTGACTTCACCCCCGGCAGGCTCTCGATCTTTTCCATCAGTTGTTTCTGGAACATCAGAGCTTTGTCGTTGGAGTACCCGCGTTGGCTGGGATCAAGCGTTACCAGCAACATGTGGTCGGGATTAAATCCCAGGTCCACTTTTTGCGCGCGGAAGAAAGCCTTCAAAAATAATCCGCCGCCAATCAGCAACACGGTGGAAAGCGCGATTTGCCCGGTGATCAGAATTCTTCTCGTCAGCGATCCGAACGCCCGCCCCTGCGAATTTCCCGAACGAACATTCGTGCTGATCTTCCTCATCGCTTCGCGCGCCGTTGAAAATGCCGGAGCCAGTCCACACAAAAACACCGAGAGCAGGGAAACAGCAAGCGCGAACATCATCACCCGCAAATCCAAATGAATATCCGGGTTCGTCGGTCCCACCGAATACGGCAGCATTGCCTCAAATCCCCGAATCGAAACCATTCCCAGCAAAATTCCGCACAACCCGCCCAAGCCCGCAAGCACCGCGCTCTCGGTAAGAAGTTGGCGCACCAAAGTTCCACGCGTAGCGCCAACGGCAAACTGCGTGGAAATTTCCTTCATGCGCGAAGTCGCCCGCGCCATCAGCAGGCTGGCCACATTGGCGCAGGCAATCAGCAATACCAGCAACACCAGCGTCATAATTACCGCCGGAAGCAATACCCCCTGCGACATGCGCCGGTCCATTTCTTTGCGCACAAATGCAGCCGTATCTTTATTCGTATCCGGATATTCCTTTTCCAGAGTGCGCATAATGCCGTCCATCTCGGCCTGCGCCTGCGCGACCGTCACGCCCGGTTTCAACCGTCCAAACATGTCGAATTCGCGCCAGCCGCGATGCGTGAGCAAGTCACTGCCGTCGGTCGTTAGCCCCTGCGACATCATCACCGGCACGTAAATATCCGGGCGGTAATAAAGGTTCTCGCCGGTAAATGCCTTCGGCGTCACGCCAATAACCGTAAAGCTCGTATTGTTCAGCTTGATCTGCCGCCCAATAATATTCGGATCATTGGCGAAGGCCCGCCCCCACAGCGCGTTGCTGATGATCACCACCGGCGATTTCCCCGGCGCCACATCTTCATCAGGACGAAAGTCCCGCCCAAGCGCCGGATGAATTTGCGCCGTCGAGAAAAAATTCCCCGACACCAGCGATCCGTAAACCACCTGTGATTCGCCCGGCCCCGTGCTCATCCCCGCCGAAATATTCGACGTGATGGCCAAATTCTCAAACGCGCGGCTGCGGCTGCGAAAATCCTGCAAGTCAAGATACGACGAGCCGCCGAACTGCGTAATCCGCGACGCCGCTACATCAAGCACCACGAAATTTTCCAGGTGCGGAATCGGCAGCGGACGCAGCAACGTCGCATCAATCACGCTGAAGATCGCCGTGTTCGCGCCAATTCCCAGCGCCAGCGACAACACTACAATGAATGTGAATCCCGGCTTACGCCGCAAACTGCGAAACGTAAACCGCAAATCTCGCCGGAAAGATTCGAGCAGGGAGGTGATTTGCGACTGCGACCTTATTCCTATTTGTGTATCTGGCGAAACCGCTGGGGAACGCCCCATCACACACCTCGCGTTGCTGGAAGTACGTTCTCGCGCTTGTCAAAGTTTCGGCTCAGCCGATTTGAGGGCGCGAGTCACGTTGCTGCTATAGAAAATTGCGCACAGGGCGGGAATGTTCTGTTGATTAGCCCGCACGTTTTTTAAAGAGTGCAATCGCCGAGCCAATTAGCAGGCGCGATAAGTAACAGAGAACAAAAAGGATTGCCAAAAGCAGCAAAGCCGAAAATGTCCATAGGTGGGAGAAGATGTTCAGAAGTGGACAACTTAACCCGAAGTTAGCAAATAGGTCGCGATGTCCTGCGCGAATAGCATGCGAAGTATGTAACTTTCGATACTGTGCACATTCAATCGTCCGGAAGCCGCTTGGCGACTGTAAACTAGGTTAAAAGGTATGCAGTTGCGCACGTTTGTGTTCTTGCCCAATGCGAAATTCGGAGTGATTTTCTGGATAGCTTTTGCCTGCTGGGTGCTTCCTGAAGTTTTTGCGTGGAAACTGAGGCGTCCTGGTGGCTCTGCGGTGATTCGTGATCGAGATTCGCTTTTCTTAATCTCAGCTCTTTGGTGGATTGGAATCGTTGGAGGATTTCTGTTTTCCAGCTTTCTGCCAAATGCTGCTATCCACTGGAAGCAGCCCACACTTTTTTTGGTTGGAGTATGTTTCATCATGGCGGGAGTCATGTTGCGTTGGTACTCGGTGTCAGTACTAGGCAAATACTTTACCTTCAATATCGCTATTCAAAATAATCAGGTTCTGGTCGAACGCGGTCCATATCGCTATGTCAGGCACCCATCTTATAGCGGAGCATTGATCAGTCTTTTAGGTTTCGGTTTGGCATTGGGGAATTGGATAAGTCTCGTTTTTAGCTTTTCATGCCTCGTGTTGGCATACGCGTATCGAATTCCCTTGGAAGAGTCAGCGCTTCATTCCGCTTTTGGAGAGAAATACCTTCAATACCAAAAAAAGACGTGGCGGCTGATGCCATTTGTATTTTGAGAACTTAATAGCATTTTTTTAACAAGGAGTTTGTGAGTAGATGATCTCCAGACGCGAGTTCATTGCGGGTTCGACGACAGCACTGGCGGCATTCCCGGTTTATTCATTGTTTGCCTCAGATGCCCAGGAAGTTTTGGTCAACGATATCCACTCGCAATTAAATCCCACCCATGTGTTGAAAATCGTCCAGCCTGAATCCGTGGAAGATGTGCAAGCGATTATCCGTACAGCGAAAAAGAACAAACATTCTATTTCTGTTGCGGGTGGGCGCCATGCGATGGGTGGTCAGCAGTTTGGAACTGGCACTGTGCTCATCGACATCAGGAAGATGAACCGAGTGATGAAATTGGAGCGCCGATCGGGGATCATTGAGGTGCAAGCGGGAATTGAGTGGCCACAACTGATCGAGCAATATCTTCAATTGCAAAGCGACGGAGTTGGGCAATCTTGGGGCATTGCACAGAAACAAACTGGGGCAGACCGAATCACCCTCGCAGGAACGATTGCGGCCAACGCTCATGGGCGTGGCCTGAAAATGAAACCCTTCATCAGTGATGTTGAGTCGTTCATTCTGGTTGATTCAGCTGGGGCGACGCATACCTGCAGCCGAACGGAAAATGCTGAATTATTCCAATTGGTACAGGGAGGTTACGGGTTGTTCGGAGTTGTGACTTCGGTTCGGTTGCGCTTGGTTCCGCGCCAAAAAGTCGAGCGAATTGTGGAACTCCAAACGACGGATGATTTAATGAATGCTTTTGAAAAACGAATTGTCGATGGCTTTCTCTACGGAGATTTTCAGTTTGCGATTGATCCAGATTCCGAAGATTTCTTGCACAAGGGCGTTTTCTCCTGCTATCGGCCAGTGCCAATGGGCACGGCGATTCTCGCGGAAGAAAAACAATTAAGTGATGAGAACTGGAGGCAGTTGTTGTGGCTGGCGCATACCGACAAGAAACAGGCTTTTCAAAAATATTCTGACTACTATCTCTCGACGAACGGCCAAATTTATTGGTCTGACCTACACCAGCTGAGCGTTTATCCAGATAACTATCATCGACAAATTGATCGGAGACTGCATTCTTCGCATCCAGCAACCGAGATCATTACCGAAATCAATATTCCAAGAAAGATGCTGAGGAGCTTCTTAGACGAAGTGCGTGAGGATTTCCGCAGGAACAATGTTGAGTTGATCTACGGTACGGTAAGGTTAATCGAACAAGACAATGAAAGTTTTCTGCCGTGGGCCAGGCGATCTTATGCCTGTACGATTTTTAATTTGCATACGATACACAACCCTGAAGGTATCCGGCATTCGGCGGAAGCATTTCGTCGGCTGATTGATATGGCGGCTCGCCGTGGTGGAACTTATTACCTTACCTACCATCGTTACGCTAAGCGGGAACAAGTAGAGGCGTGTTATCCACAATTTAGTGAATTTTTACAACTAAAGAAGAAATATGACGCGGAGGAACGCTTTCAAAGCGATTGGTATCGGCATTATAAAACCTTATTTGCAGAAAGTTAGTGCGGGCGCCCGCTTCGTATTTTTCGAAGTGCGAGATGACGACCCAACCCAGAACAATTCAGACCGGGACCGTATCGAATCTTCGCGGTGTATTCTGTGCCTTGGCACTAACAGTTCAGTGTTTCGTTTCAGCTTCGTTTGCTGGAATTTTGATTCAGGATTTTCCCGGGGAACCGAGCGGGAAGGGCACGGCTTCAGCCGTGCCATAAACCTCATAGCCGACGCCGCGCTTTAGCGCCTGAGGTCCATTGCAGACATCTCACCCCCACACCAGCTAAAATCTCCAGTTGCAATCATCATTGAGGAAACCGAATGGCAGACCTATCATCTCTTAACATTACTTCCGTCCTGCAAGAGCAGCGCAAATTCGAATGCCCCAAGGAATTCAGCCAGCACGCCCACATCAAGAGCCTCGAAGACTACGAACGCATATATAAGGAGTCGGTCGAAGACCCCGAGAGATTCTGGGCCAAAATTGCCGAAGACCTCCATTGGTTCAAGAAGTGGGACAAAGTCCTCGAATGGGATTGCCCCTGGGCTAAGTGGTTTGTCGGCGGGCAGATGAATCTTTCCTACAACTGCCTCGACCGCCACGTCGAAACCTGGCGCAAAAATAAAGCCGCCATCATATGGGAAAGCGAACCCGGAGAAGTCCGCACACTCACTTATCAGCAACTCCATCGCGAAGTCCAGAAGTTCTCGAATGTTCTAAAGGCACTTGGAGTAAAAAAAGGCGACCGTGTCGCCATCTATATGGGCATGACGCCCGAACTTCCCATCGCCCTGCTCGCCTGCGCCCGCATCGGAGCGCCGCACACCGTCATCTTCGGCGGATTTTCCTCGAACGCGCTCGTTGACCGCATTCACGACTCGCAAGCCACCGCCGTCATCACGCAGGACGGCTCCTATCGCCGCGGCTCCGAAGTCAAATTATTTCCCGCCGTCGAAGAAGCGCTAAAGTCCTGCCCTTCGATCAAACACACCATCGTCTACAAACGCACCGGCACACCCATCAACCTCACGCCCGGCCGCGATCACTGGTGGCACGACCTCATGGCCAAAGCCTCCGACGTTTGCCCCGCCGAGCCGCTCGACTCCGAGCATCCTCTTTATATCCTCTACACCTCCGGCACCACGGGAAAGCCCAAAGGCGTCGTGCACACCACCGGAGGCTACGCCGTCCAAACTTACCTCACCACCAAATGGATCTTCGACCTCAAAGAAGAAGACACCTACTGGTGCACCGCCGACATCGGATGGGTCACCGGCCACAGCTACATCGTTTACGGCCCGCTGCAAAACGGAGCCACCAGCCTGATGTACGAAGGCGCGCCCAACTTTCCCGAGCCCGATCGTTTCTGGTCCATCATCGAGCGCCACAAAGTCAGCGTCTTCTACACCGCGCCCACCGCCATCCGCACCTTCATCAAGTGGGGCGACGAATGGCCCAAAAAGCACGACATGTCCAGCCTGCGCCTCCTCGGTACCGTCGGCGAACCCATCAACCCCGAAGCCTGGATGTGGTACCGCGAAGTAATCGGCGGCAACCGCTGCCCCATCACGGACACATGGTGGCAAACAGAAACTGGCGCGATCATGATTGCGCCAATTCCGGGAGCCATCGCGACGAAGCCGGGCTCCGCGACGCGGCCGTTTCCGGGCGTAGTCGTGGAGATCGTCACGCAGGACGGCAAGCCGGTGCCTGACGGCGCGGGCGGACTGCTCGTCATCAAGAAGCCGTGGCCGAGCATGTTGCGCACGGTGTACGGAGATCCCGAGCGCTACGTGAAAAATTACTGGTCGCAGCTTCCCGGCATGTACTTCACCGGCGACGGTGCGCGCAAGGACAAAGACGGCTACTTCTGGGTCATGGGCCGCGTGGACGATGTGCTCAACGTCTCCGGCCATCGCCTGAGCACCATGGAAGTGGAGTCGGCGCTGGTCGCTCACGATGCAGTTGCAGAAGCAGCGGTGGTCGGTCGTCCGGATGAAATTAAAGGGCAGGCGATTTCGGCGTTCGTGACGCTCGAAGGCGGAAGGAAGCCGTCGCCGGAGCTGAAAGAGGAGTTGAAGAAGTGGGTCGGCAAGGAAATTGGATCGCTGGCCAAACCCGACGATATCCGCTTCACCGACACCCTCCCCAAAACCCGCAGCGGAAAAATCATGCGCCGCCTGCTCCGCGAGCTAGCCACCAATGGCGACGTAAAGGGGGACACGACGACCCTCGAAGATTTCAGCGTGATCGCAAAGTTGAAGGAGCAGGAGGAAGCGTAGGCACAAATGCCTCCTCAGCGACTCGGGAGCCGGCCCATCCTTTCAAATAGATTCCCAAATCGCGGTTGCCCCACCCTTCTCGCGTATTTTGCGAGAGGGTGGGATGTCGTTTGAGGCAGTGCTACCCACCCTTCGCCAAAAGAAGGCGAAAGGGTGGGGCAACCGTGTGAGTCCAAAATTTTCCGTTTGAAACCCCCGCCACGTCCATTCGTGCGTTGACTCTCGCCCTCTGACTACGCAATAACAGTCATTAAACCGTTTTAATAAAAAGGTTCATACAATGACTGTAACTCTATGGCCATCAAGATTTTACGCGGAAGCGCATCAATCCAATAGATTTGCGTTTCTGCCCTTGGTCTATCTCCATGGTTCCAGAAGATTCTGTGGATCAAATCAGGGAGAGGGAGTCCCGCATTTCATAATTAAGCAAAAGCAGATTCCTCATGGCTAAAGCCATTCGGAATGACAAGAATAGAGGGAATTGCGGCACCCTTCGGCTGCGCTCAGGGCAGGCTCTACTAAAGTGGTTCGGAATGACAAGGGATTGGGAGTTACGATCGCAGCGATCTTCGATTTACGACTGCGCTCAGCGCAGACTTAAAACTATAAGAGATTGAGAACGAGGAAAGATTCATGAGCAGAGCAATTGAAAACCTGCAAGCCGCCCAGAAGCGCGCAATGGCCGGACGTCCCAAGGTAGGAGGCTTTCCCTACCTGGCCGAAACTCTGCGGGCCGCGGGCGTGAAGCGTAACGTGTGGTGCCTGCCATCCTGCCAAAGCATGTTTCTCACGAAAGATGGGCCGGTGGTGATGCAAGGCGCGCCGCTGATTACCGGTATGGCCGATGTGCCTACATTCGACCGGGACGCGCTGATCCGGGCGCTACGAACCGACCAGGCCGGCGAGAGCACGTTCCCGGAGTTCCTGCTGTCATCGTGGAAGGCAGGAGTTGTCCGCTACGAGGTTGATTTCGACGCACGCACAGTGACTTATTACGGTTGCAATGGAGAGGAATACGTTGAAGCTTATCCGGCTGTAAGTGTCGAATAGGGATGCTGCGCAAGAATTCGCCTTCGCTAAAAAGGGGGCTGGCCCATTCTTTCAGAAATTTGCGGTCGTCCCTCGTCCCAACCAATGAGCTTTGGCGATATGATATTGGCAATCTCATTTATCATTCCAACATTGTGATTTCAGACAAAACACCATCAACCCCTAAAAATATCGGCTCTCCGTCCGCCGAACAGATTTGGAACTCTTTAATCGAGGGCAACAAACGGTTCGTCGCTGGCAAGCCGCTTGCTCGCGACATCGTTTCCCAACGGCGCAGTCTCGAGAAAACCCAGAATCCGCCTGTCTCCGTGCTAAGTTGCTCCGATAGCCGCCTCCCGTCAGAAGCCATTTTCGATCAGGGCCTCGGCGATTTGTTCGTGGTTCGCATCGCGGGAAATAGCGCCGATCCCATGGGCCTTGGCAGTCTTGAATTTGCGGTGGAACAACTCGGCACTCGAGTGATCGTTGTGCTTGGGCATCAACGCTGTGGCGGAGTAACAGCGGCTTGTTCGGGTAAAAAGGTGGCATCGCCAAACTTGAAAAAACTGATACAGCCGATTATGGAATCATGCAGAATCGCGGAGGAAAAACACGGATCGGAAGATCTTGTAGATTTCGCCATAAAAACTCACGTACACAAGACGTCGAATGACCTGCTGGCGCGCAGCGAAATCCTCAAGCGAACTCATGATGCGGGAAAGCTAAGCATCATCGGTGCCTACTATTCGCTCGATTCCGGCATTGTGACGCGGTTGCGCTGATGGTCTTCCGCAAAATTGAAAGATTGGCAATGACAATACAATGCGCGGGCATCTTCCAGATCAACATCAGGAGGACAAAATGGAACGCAAGTTCGCCGAAAGCGCTATGGTTCAGGTTGTATAATTTTTGGCTTTAAGAAATTTGTTGCGATTGGAGTGTTGATGATGGCTTTTTCTATAAATCTTCCATGGTTGTTCGATATTAATATTTCCTTTCGCGGTGTGGTGCGAAGCCGGAACGTTTTTGATTTCGTAAGTCGTGCAGCCTTTGCTCTTCTACTGATTCTGTTTGTAGTAAGCCCCGTTCATGCTCAATTGAAAACCAAGGTGACGGTTGAACCAGCACAAGCGAAAGCGATGGTCTACACGACCTCGCTCGGCATTTCGGCCGACCGCTGGGACACCAACGCGTATACTCCGGCAACGCTTCAGTTGCTTCAGGACGCTGGCATCACCAATCTGCGTTTTCCGGGCAACGGAGGCATTGACTCGCTTTACCATTGGTCCACCGGCAAGATCACCAATCCATACACCGACGACAGATCCCCCGCTTTTCCAGCAGCGAAGCAATTTCCCGCAGTCGTACCTGTCATTGACGCATTGGGAACGGGACTCGTCTCGGTCAACTACGGCAGCAACCTGGATGGCAGCGGTGGCGGAGAACCTGCGGAAGCCGCCGCGTGGGTGGCCTATGCCAATGGAAATCCAGCGAGCACCCAGGCGATTGGCAAGGACTCCACCGGCAACGACTGGAAGACCGTGGGTTTTTGGGCCAACCTTCGCGCGAGCACCCCGCTGGCCACCGATGACGGATACAACTTTTTGCGCATTGGACATCCAGCGCCGATCGGCATTCAGCTATGGACGGTGGGCAATGAGCCGTGGGGCGATGGCTTTTACGGCCAATCCCGCACCTTGGGATCGGACGCCGATAACGAAGGCAAATACGGCCAGAGTCCATCTCCTGAGGCCGATCTGCACGCCGGAAAGGTCAACAATTCCAAAGATTGGGGGCGTCATCAGGGGAACGATCGCGTTGGCCCGAAGGCCTATGGAAACGCGGTGGTCGCCTACGCAAAAGCCATGAAGGCCGTGGATCCCACAATCATGGTGGGAGCCTTTGTCATGTTGCCGCCATACGCGAATGATGCGAACCAGGTTGGAAAAAATTGGAATGCCGACGTCTTAAAGGCCGCCTGCGGCAGCATGGATTTCAGCGCCGCCACATTCTGGGAAGGCAAAGGAGCTGCGCCGGACTGGCTGAACAACGTGGACGAGAGGGATCTGCTCATGGAAGCGAGAGATCAAATGAATCCCAATAACTACTTCCCGGGCGAGGATGGTATCCGACACGATTTTAATCTCCTGGGGCAGGATCTCTTGGAAAAGTACAAGAAATATTGTCCCAAGGGCCACTCTCCGCAGTTGGCCATTACCAGCCTCGGCTTAGTGCCATGGCTCCCCGCCAAAAATCCCGCTGTTACAGCTCTGTTCGCAGCGGATGCGGTAGCTGAACTGCTTGAGACTGGGGCGTACACAGTTATGTGGTCGCCCATCCATGCGTTAAGTCCAAGTTTTCTGGATGACAAGAACAAGCCGCAACCGGCTTACTACGGCATCAAGCTCCTTCACCAGGTGGCGGGAGTCGGCGACACATTTGTCACCGCCAGCACTCCAATGGATACTTTGGCGGTCCATGCAGTCAAGCGGCGCGACGGCGGGCTTGGCCTGCTTTTTATCAATAAGGACCTGATCCGCTCCGTTGCAGTAACGGTCTCCGTGAATGGATACAACTACGCGACCACAGGCACGCGCTACGACTACGGAAAACTAACCATCGAAGCCGGCAAGGACATTACAGAAGCGCCGCTCACAGGCCTAGGTCCAACCTTTACCGTGGAAGTACCGCGTTATGGCGTTACGGCGATCGTCATTCCGAAAGCGCCGTAGGCGCGGGTAAATCGCAGGCAGCTTATTGCGCGAGCATGCGCGGGAACGTTCTGGTTCCTCCCAGTTATTAAACCGTTTTAATGAAAAGGTTCATACAATGACTGTAACTCTATGGCCATCAAGATTTTACCCGGAAGCGCATCAATCCAATAGATTTGCGTTTCTGTCTTTGTCTATCTCCATGATTCCAAAAGATTCCATGGATCAAATCAGGGGAGGGGGTAATCCCATGTCTACCACGCGAGCATTTCCCGCTGCCAATACATCAAAGTCAACCCATTCGGCTTTCGCTCATGGCAGAATCCACGCAGTATGGATCGCCCGGCCATAAAAAATCGTTTATTGACCCGCGCTCCGTGCATCAAAATTCCCATAGACGGATTTCCCTGGTCAAATATGCTAATCGGCATCGAGGTATTGCCGTCCCGGAGAATTGTATGCAGAAGAATAGTGTCAAGATCATTGTTCTAGCATTCGCAACGCTGATGGTTATATCGTGGGCAACTTCGCCGGCAAAGGCGCAGACGAAGAAGAGTTCGTATCCGACAATGGCTCCGCTAAACGAGTATCTGATGCCGCAAAGCGAAGAAATTGCCCTGGCTCGCACTGCCGCTACCAAATCAATTTCAGACGGGGCGGAGGTGATGGTGCTGGGGCATGACGGATACACGACCGCCGCGCAGGGCACGAACGGCTTTCTTTGTATCGTCGAGCGGGGATGGGGAGCGGCTACCGATGAAGTTGAATTTTGGAATTCTAAAATCCGCGCGCCAATTTGTTTTAATCCGGCAGCCGCAAGAACTTTTGCGCCCATTTATCTGATGAAGACGAAATTGGTTTTGGCGGGTAAATCGAAGACGGAGATTCTGCAGGCAACTGACTCAGCCTTCGAGAAGAAGGAGCTGCCGGATTTGGAACGTGGTTCGATGTGCTACATGACGTCGAAGGAGCAATATTTGAACGACATTGGCAAGAGTTGGCATCCGCATGTCATGGTTCTTATTCCCGGCGATGCGGCCAAAAGCTGGGGAGCCAATCTGCCAAGCTCGCCCGTGATAGCGGCAAATGACCCACAAGAACATGTGACGCTTTTCATGGTCGAGCTCAACAAATGGTCGGATGGAACCGCAGCTCCGCCGACCGATTGATCTTGTATTAATGGCCCGAGCACCCGCATCTGCCAGTATTCCCACCTTTCGAAAACCGCGAAAGGTGGGGCACCCACGTCTGTTACTGTCCCGCTTTGTGACCGATAAATTTGTCGGTCCATTGAATGAAGTACATCATGTTGGGTGCGTCGGTGTGTCCGCCGTCGTGCTGGCGCCAGGCCAGCTGGCCGTCGAGCAGGCCATGATTCACCGGAGGCATTTGTGCTGTGTGGTAGTCGTCGTATCCTTCGAGGCCTTTGGCGCCGAGTAGATGGAAGACGCGGCTTGCATCCACGGTGGCCATGAAGCTGCCTTGATGATCGAGCCATTTGGCATCGCCTTTCTCCGGCACGCCGTAGCTGATGAAGGTTAAGCGAGGAGCGCAGAGCGCGATCAGTTCCTTCGAATCAACGGGAATTTCGCCAGGATTGGAGCTTCCGAATGTAGCTTGCGAGGCTCCATACTTTATGAAGTTTCCCGCCATCCAGTAATACTCGCCGTCGGTAAGGCTCTCGACGGCTTCGCCGAAGTTGCGGCGCAGCAGAGTGGCTCCGCCTTTTCCGGAAGAACCAACCAGCACCATGGCGAAGCGCTGATCGAATGCCATGGTCACAAGCGCGGCCTTGCCATAACGCGAAACGCCTTCAATGCCAACATGTTTCGCGTCCACCGCTGAATCAGTTTCCAGATAGTCGAGGCCGCGTGCCGCGCCCCATGCCCAGGCGCGCAACGCTCCCCAGTCTTCCGGCGTGCGCGGCTGACCTTTATTTACCAGGCCGATGATTCCTTTGGTAAGGCCAGCGCCGTTGTCAGCCTGCACGCTGGCGGGATCGAAGAGGACGAAGCCCCATCCATCGGCGACGAGTTGCCAGGTGTTGGGAAGACCGCCGTCGGCGTTGAGTTGCGGGAATTCAAATGGAGTGGATTTTACCGGTTCCCATGCGGGATGCTGCGCGAAGACTTCTTTGAGCGATGGGTCCTGCTGCTCAAGCACTGCTTTCCACGCCATGTTGATGCGCGCGAATTCTTCGTCGGATGGCTCGTGCGGAGCGGGGAAGCCGGCGCGAGTGAACATCATGAGGACAGGCACCCGGCCTTTTGCGTTGGCGGGAGTGACGACCGTCATGTGAATGTTGACGTTGATCGCGGGATACGAGGAGTTGTCCACGCGTCCGATGAGGTCTTTGGCGATGACGGGAGTGAAGCCGATCATTTCATGATCTTCAGCTTTTACCGTCCACGTCACCTTGGGCACGTTCGCGGGTATGCGGCCGTAAACGTATTTTTCGTACATGTCCACGATTTGCGGACGGTGCTGACCCCACCACATTTTGGCTGTCGTCACTTTTTCGCCCTTGTTCATGGTGAGCGGGTCGGGCAGGTTGGGATATGGGTTCGCCTTCGACTCATCGTAATTTGCATGGTTGGGAGCTTTTTCATTTCCGCTCGGGCCGGGCCGCAGGGCTTTGATGCCTAACCGATCCATCATGTTCTGGTGGTCTTGCTCAGCGGTGAAGTTTGCCGGTGGAGCGGTGGATGTAGAAGTCTGAGCCAGGGCTGCTGCTGCGATGCAAAGGAAAAGTAATAAGGAAGAAATGAACGAACGAGCCACGCGTCCTCCGTGAAAGTGACGATTTACTTCGGGAGTAATACTAAATCGTCAGAGGTGTTGGGCGCACAGGAGAATCGGGGGTGCTTAGCCCAAAAGTATGCGGGTCCTCTGTTCCGGATGAATTGCCAGAACTTCTAGAGAAGACCCCGCATCGCCTTCGCGACATTTGCCGTGCGTTGATTAGAGCGTTGAAAAACCAAGTTCCTCGTGCATTACTTGAGCGATGCCATATCAATCACGAAGCGATACTTGACGTCGCTTTTCAAAAGGCGGTCAAAAGCTTGGTTCACATCTTGAATTTTAATCATTTCGATATCGGAGGTGATTCCGTGCTCGGCGCAGAAATCCAGCATTTCTTGCGTCTCACGAATGCCGCCAATAATGGAACCCGCAAGCCGCCGCCGCCGTCCGAGCAAGCTAAAGGCGGCGATGGGAATGGGATTTTCTGGAGCGCCAACCAAAACCAGTGTGCCGTCAAGCTTGATTAGGGCCAGATAAGCATTCAGATCATGATAGGCGGAGACTGTATCCAGAATGAAGTCGAAGCTCGTCGCATGCTTCTGCATTTCCGCTGGAGAAGTTGAAATGACCACTTCGTCCACGCCAAGGCGCTTTGCATCGGCCATCTTGTTGGGTGAGGTGGTGAACAGCACTACGTGCGCACCGAAGGCCTTGGCAAATTTCACGCCCATGTGTCCGAGGCCGCCGAGGCCAACCACGCCAACCTTTTGTCCTTTGCTTACGTTCCAATGGCGCAGCGGAGAGTAGGTGGTAATTCCCGCGCAGAGCAGTGGCGCCGCGCCAGCCAGATCCAGCTTATTGGGAATGCGAAGCACAAAGGCTTCCCGTACCACGATGCTCTCGGAATATCCGCCGTAGGTCACGCCGCCGAGAATTTTGTCCTCAGCGTTGTAAGTTAGGGTAGCGAAGTTGTCGCAAAACTGCTCATCACCCGCGCGGCAGTTGGCGCACACACCGCAGGAGCTGACCATGCAGCCTACGCCGACGGTGTCACCTTCCTTAAATTTTTTCACGGCGCGACCGGTTTTTACCACGCGGCCAACAATTTCGTGTCCGGGCACGCAGGGATACACGGTTGGCATGGCGGCCTGCCATTCGTTGCGGACCTGGTGCAAATCCGAGTGGCAGACGCCGCAATATTGAATTTCAATCTGCACATCGTCGGGACGCAAATCGCGTCGCGGGATGGAAAATGAAGCCAATTCCGACGTGGGGCTCTTTGCCGCAAAGGCTTTTGCCTTGTAAGCGGGAGATTCGGGGGCTTTGGTTTCTGAGGCTGTGGGAAGGGCTACTTCGCTCATTGGGATCTCTCCTGGGATTAGACCGGAACGTTTAACAAGAATCGCACATGCGAATTTGCAGATGGAATCAGAAAAAAGATACTCCCATGATCGGATGCGCGATTCGCGCCAAAGACGCAAGAAATCAACGACGAACGGTAAAAAGCTGCGATATGAAAGGGCTGCCATGTGGATTTGGTTTAGCGCCTTCTATTCAGGCGAAAGCGGTATGATGGCTGGCGAATGAAAAGGACACGGGCGAAAACGGCCAAGGCAAGGTCTGTGCGAATCCTCTACGTGCTGTTGTTTCTCTGGATCCTGATCAGCATGGGTTATTACATCGCAGGGGCTGTCGCTTTGCGCGAAGAGTTCTTCCATGCTTCCAAATACGTGAGAGAGCCCTTTGGCGTAAGCGATGATGGCCCGATCATTAACTCCCTGCATTTGGAAGCCAAGGATGCAGGCCTTGTTGAGCGCGATCTTATTCAATCACTCAATGGAAAGCCTTACACCGGGGACTTCCAAAGAAATACGGAACTACGACAAAGTAAACCGGGCGACTTCCTTGAAGTGCAGGTAAAGACTCCGAGTGGAGAGACAAAAACGGCGCGGATCCGCTTCGTGGCCCGTAAAGGGCCGGACTTCACTCTTGGCGGGTTCATCGCTTTTCTGACTCCTGTTTTAGGAGTTCCTTTGTTGGGCTTGCTCGTGGGTTTCTGGGTGGTAGCGGCGAGGCCACATGATCTGAATGCGTGGCTGGTGTTAATCCTGCTGAGCCTTACAGAGATACTTTTCGGGAATCTGGACTGGAGTTTTTGGACGGGCGCCTGGTATGTAACTTTTTGGATGTGGCGCCTATTTGCACTGAGCATGGCTTTTCCAGCATTACTCTGGTTTGGTTTATATTTTCCGGAACAATGGCGGCTGGATCGCCGCTGGCCATGGGTCAAATGGTTGATTTTGGCAACTGCCGTTTATGAATTTCTCGAAAATCTTTTTGTATCGGGAGTTCAAAACTTCGATGTTCAACGAATGCACTTATTTGCGCGACTGAACTTGTGGAGTGACCGAATTGGTGACGCCATCCCCATCATTTGCGTGCTGATCTTTTTGGGGGCGGTGTTCGATAAATTGCGATCGGAATCGACTCCTGACGCGCGGCGTCGGTTACGGGTATTGGCGATAGGCAGCGGGTTGTCACTCGGGCCGCTTCTTATCATGTTCAGCGTGCTCCCTTATTTTGGGCTTGATCCCCATCACGGCTCAATGTTTGAGATAGTGATTCCGGTTATAGCGCTGTTTCCTGTGACATTGGCTTATGTTGTTGTGGTGCAGCGGGCCATGGATATACGCATCCTGCTGCGCATGGGAACGAAATATCTGCTGGCGAGGGCGACACTAATCGCCATTGAGCTTGGGATCGCGGCATTCGTCGTATTCCGCTTTGTTGTACCCATGATGCAACGCCGAGCGCATCCGGTACTGAATGTCATTTTGTTGACGATCATTGTGGTGCTTTTGTATCGCGCTGTTGCCGCCCGCGGCAGCCTGGGCAGCCAGTTCCAGAGATGGCTTGACCGGAAATTTTTCCGGGAAGCTTACAACAGCGAGATCGTGTTGAGCGAATTGGCTGAGCATGCCCGACAATTCACCGATAAAAAGCCGCTGATTGAGACTGTAGCGAAACGGGTTTCTGAAGTCCTTCACGTTGCCGAGATTGCGGTGTGGTTGCGCGGCAGCAGCGCGTTTCATCTTCAGCAATCGTTGGGGATGGCGTCGTTGCCGGAGTTGCTTACCCTGCCGGAACAATCGGCGACGGTGCAGAACCTGGCTCGCACGAATCGTCCGGCGACCGTTTATGCGGACCGTCCGGAAGAGTGGTTCCTGGATGCTTCCCCGGATGAAAAAAACCTTTTGGCTCGGGTGAATGCTGAATTACTGCTGCCTCTGCCGGGGCGTGAGCGACTGATTGGCCTTATGACGCTCGGGCCAAAAAAGTCAGAGGAGCCCTATACTCCGACTGATTTGCGAGTTTTGCAATCGCTGGCTACGCAAACTGGACAGGCGTTGGAAATCACTGAACTGGCGCATTCGCTGGCGAGGGAAGCCGCCCAGCGCGAGCGCAATGATCGTGAAATGGAAATTGCGCGCGAGGTGCAGCAGCGCCTCTTCCCGCAAGAGATACCTCAGATTGCCGGATTGAGTTTGGCGGGAATGTGCCGTCCAGCGCTTGGCGTTGGCGGTGATTATTACGACCTCATCAAACTCGACGACGGGCGGCTGGGACTGGCGATCGGCGATGTTTCCGGCAAAGGGATTTCGGCGGCTCTGCTGATGGCCAGCCTTCGGGCTTCCCTGCGCGGCATGACTTTGGACGGCCCGAGCGACCTTGCGCGAATGATGCAGAAAGTGAATCGCCTGGTGTATGAGGCGTCGGCAAACAACCGTTACGCGACCTTTTTCTTTGCCACTTACGATGCGGCAACACGCGAATTGCGATACGTGAATGCCGGTCACAATCCGCCGCTGCTGGTTCGACCGGGTAGCACGGAGATACTGCGTCTGGATGCGGGCGGGATGGTGGTTGGTCTATTGCCCAGCGCCGACTATGTAGAGCAAATGGTCAAGGTAAATCCGGGCGATCTGCTGATCGCTTACACGGACGGCATCAGCGAAGCAATGACTGTGGACGATGAAGAATGGGGCGAGCAGCGAATGCTCGCCGCGGCTGACGAATGCAGCCAGGATGCTTCCGCCGTCGAAGTTTTGGATGCGATTTTCCGCTCCGCCGATGAATTTACCGCAGGCGCTCCCCAGCACGATGATATGACACTGCTAATCATGAAGCTGGAATAGAAAGCTGAAATAAATCCTGCTCTGATGTTAGTGAAGCGAAAGCGACAAACCGATCATCCTATATGGATACTTTGATTCCTGAGCATTGAGAGAAAACTATGTCTTCATGGCCCATCCCTAGCGCGCTTGATGCAAATACCCAGGCATTTCCAGCTTTGACTCCGGCGCAAATCAATCGTCTTCGTTCTGGGGGAAGTCTGCGTAATGTGAAACAAAGCGAGATTCTGTTCGAGCCAGATGATACGAGCGTTCCGTTTTTCGTGCTTCTTTCCGGGCGACTTGAGATTGTACAGCCGACTTTTACCGGCGAGCGGGAGATCATCACGCACGGGCCGGGGGAGTTCACGGGAGAAATCAATATGATCTCCGGTACTCGCAGTCTCGTGCGAGGACGTGTAACGGAGCCGGGGGAATTTCTTGAAATCAGTCCGGAAGGCCTGCGCTCTGTGGTTGCCCGCGATGCGGAATTGAGCGAGATATTCATGCGCGCTTTCATTCTGCGTCGCATGGCCCTTATCAGTCGTGGCTATGGCAATGTGATTGTGATGGGTTCGCGGCATTGTTCGGGAACTTTGCGGCTCCGTGAATTCCTAGGCCGCAATTCCTATCCTTACACGTTCATTGATCTCGATACCGATAAAAGTTCGCAGGAGCTTCTTGACCGTTTTGAAGTCAAACTGTCTGAAGTTCCGGTGGTGATCTGTAACGGCCGCACGGTGCTGCGCAATCCTTCGTCGCAGGTGCTGGCGGATTGTTTGGGATTGAATGTCAGTATTGATCGTACGCAAATTCGTGATGTGATCATCGTGGGCGCGGGGCCATCAGGACTTGCCGCAGCGGTTTATGCGGCTTCCGAGGGGCTGGATGTTTTGGTGATTGAAACCAACGCTCCGGGTGGCCAGGCTGGGTCGAGTTCCAAGATTGAAAACTACCTGGGCTTTCCCACCGGAGTTTCCGGGCAAGAGTTGGCGGCGCGTGCGCTTGCGCAAGCGCAAAAATTCGGCGCGAAGATGATGGTGGCGCACAGTGTTACAAAATTGGATTGTGAGAAGCGTCCGTACAAGTTGGTCTTGGACAATGACAGCACGTTATCGGCACGCAGCATTATTATTTCAACCGGGGCGGAGTATAAGAGACCTCCCATTGCCAATCTTTCAAAGTTTGATGGCCAGGGCGTTTACTATGGCGCAACCCATATGGAGTCGCAACTGTGCGAAGGCGACGATGTCGTGGTGGTTGGCGGGGCAAACTCGGCGGGGCAGGCGGCGGTGTACCTTTCGCAAACGGCGCGTAAGGTCTACATGCTGGTGCGCTCGGGAAGCTTGTCAGACACGATGTCGCGTTACCTGATTCAGCGCATCACCGAAAATCCAAAAATTGAAATGCACTACCACACGGAAATCGTAGGGCTGGATGGCGATCATGATCTGCGGCAAGTAACGTGGATGGACAAGACCACAAAGCAGACTTCCAAACATGACATTGGTCATGTATTCATTATGGCGGGCGCGGCACCGCGAACGGATTGGCTGAAAGACTGTGTGGTAATGGATGACAAGGGCTTCATTCTTACAGGGCGCGATCTGGAGACGTCTGCGGATTTCGTAGCCCATTCGTGGCCTGCGCCTCGCGCTCCTTATATGCTGGAAACGAGTTTGCCCGGAGTGTTTGCGGTTGGCGATGTGCGATCGGGGAACGTGAAGCGGGTGGCGTCAGCGGTGGGCGAAGGCGCAATCGCCATTCACCTGGTGCATCGCGCCTTGGCGGAGATTTAGGCTCTGCAAACTTCGATTCCGATAGGAGAGTCCAATGAGCGTTAAATGTTCGCATCTCAACCAAATCAAAATTACTGAAACTGACAAGCACGTTTGCCAGGAGTGCGTCAAAATCGGCGACACTTGGGTGCATCTTCGGCTCTGCCTTGAGTGCGGCAATGTTGGTTGTTGCGATTCTTCGAAGAATAAGCACGCGACGAAACACTTCCACAAAAGCAAACATCCGTTGATGCGATCAATCGAGCCGGGGGAGTCGTGGGTCTGGTGTTATGTGGACCAGATTGAAGCGGGAGAGATAGACGCTTAGATTTTTTATGCGCTAAGCGATTGAATACGGATATAAGGCCGTCGGCGAACGAAGGAAGATTCTGGAAGCCTCCACACCGAAATGCGTCCGGCGATTTCCGGTAGAGCAAATGAAAATGCGAGAGCGAAGAGTGAACGTTTAGCCCGTTCTTGCGCCTATGGCACGAACCAGAGCTGCCAGTAAAACTCCAGCGCCTAGATTGATTTGGTCCCAGGGACGCCCTGTAACGGCATTCTGTTATAGGATATCGGCTTGCATAATCGTGCCTCAACGGAGGAAGTCAGCATGGTCCGAATTTTTGCACGCGCGGCTTTCGTGATGGCATTGGTTTGCGTGACCGCGGGGTCTTCCGGGGCAGCAGAATCGGCGCCAGCTGAGGTGTCCGCCACGGGAAAGCTCTCAGCGCATTTATCGGTCGTTAATGATCTTGTCCCTTTCACGTTTACATTTCACAATGGGACAGCGAACGAGTTGCACGATTTGAGTATTGCCAATCTTCCCGCGGAATATAAGCTCCATGATCTATGCGTGAATCCTCCGCAAACCTGCCAGAACGCAGATCAGTTGAAAGCTGCAGCGTATAAGGTTGCGGCATCCATTCCTGCCGGCGGCAGCCTGGTGATCTGGGGAAATTTAACGGCCAGTCCGCCGCACAAGCCGCGGACCCTTTTTCTTGTTCTGCAGTGGGGGATTCAGGTGGCGGCCACAAAAGCTGAGACCGTTAAGAAGCTGGCGGGCCGGAACTCGACAAATGAAGAGACGACAACGCCGAAGCCTCCAACAACTATTTATTCCTCGCTGGCAGTTGATCTGGGGGACAGCGAAGTCCAGAGCGGACGTTGGGCCTGGGTCACTGATTATTCTTCTGTTCTTCTTCTGCCTTTTGCCATTCCGGGCGTGCTGTTGGCTTGTACTTATCTGTTCAATCTCTTCGCCAGCTGGAGCGCTCGCCGTGCCGAAATTTGGAAGCAGATGTTGCCCGCCAGCCACGCCTATAGCACAAAATTTTATGTGCCAATGTCCTCAGCAGCCGATGGATTGTGTGGCGAGTTGGAGAAATCCGACCCTGAAGTAGCATTCTTCTTTTTTTTGCTCCTTATTCGGATCGTTCTCGATTCCATCGCTGAGATCGGCGGGTTTTATTTCAAAGACCACCGCGGCGAGAATCTGGCCAATGAATGCTGGTCGAGAATTTGGGGATTATTTTTTCCGGAGGGGCGCAAAAGCGAAATCTACGTTCCGTCTTATGCGGCCGCGCAGTCGGTGGATCCGAAATTTACTTATGAGGATTTCAAGCGTCGCTATTTAATGCGATCAGGCGCGCAAATTACATTTGCGGATTTTGAAATCCAGCGGTGTTGGGAACTATTTTCTACGCACATTCCTAAAGCTCCCGCAGCGGAGGTGAAGGCGTCCGGCAATTTTGAGAGACTGATTCTGTTGCTCCAGGCTTTTTCTACTACGTTGGATTGTGAAGTAAATCGTCCTTATAAATACTGGTATACAGCGCTGGTCCCGGTGAAGGTCAAAAAGAAGGTATTGACACTGTTAAAAGAGATGGCAAAAGCACAGAAAATTAATTGGTGGAAACGCTACACTTACTTCCGAGGATGGAAGGTTAACTGAGGTTGGATGTGACGGAACTTATCGAAGGTTTTATTTACTGTGTGCACGGTGGCCGAAATCGCGTTGCCATAATTCCTCCTGTTCTTGCTTAGTATCCACAATTTACAGCCCAATTACAAGATAACCATGGATACCGCGTTGTCTTCACCCTAAACCGGATTTGATGCTGCCTGGCGACTAACGGCTTCATTTCTATATCATTTGTATTCAATGGCATGGCGGATGTATCGCGGCTATTCCCGGATCATTTCGCTGCCCAGTCGGGCACCCGTATATACATCGTGGTGGATTATTGCCAACGGCGAAGATGGGCGACGGGCTGTAGCTGACTGCGCTACACTGGCACTCGCATTTTGACCCAAACCAATGCGCATACCCATCAAACGGACAGTCGAAAAAGTTCCCGGCGGAATGATGATTGTTCCCATGGTGGCGGCATCGCTGATTGTCACCGCTTACCCGCACGCGGGGGCATTTTTCGGCTCTTTCACGAATGCTCTGTTCACCGGTTCCATTCCAATCCTTGCCGTGTTTTACGTTTGCATGGGCGCGACCATCAATGTGAGTTCCTTGCCGCGGGTCGTGCAGCGCGGCGGCTTGTTGATGGCCACGAAGATTGGGTTGGGAATTGGTGTGGCATTCCTGTTTGGCCACTGGATTGGAGTGCAGCCCATCAAGACCGGATGGTTTGCGGGCCTTTCGACGCTGGCGCTGGTGGCTGCCGTGAATGACACGAACGGCGGGCTGTACATGGCGCTCATGGGTAAGTATGGGACCATGGAAGAGGCGGCGGCATATTCGATGATGGCGCTGGAGTCCGGACCTTTTTTCACGATGGTTTCTCTTGGGGTGACCGGGCTTTCGGGATTTCCCTGGCAGACTTTGTTGGGCGCAATATTGCCGCTTTGCGTTGGCGTGATCCTGGGAAATCTTGATCCGGAAATTCGTGAGTTGCTGCAAGGCTCCGTACCGGCGCTCATTCCATTTTTTGCTTTTGCTCTGGGAGCGACACTCGACCTGCATCGTTTGTGGCAGGCGGGATTGCTCGGCGTGGCGCTGGGCGTCTGCGTTACTTTTTTCTCCGCTCCCGCACTCATTGGGATGAACCGGTTGTTTGGCGGGAAGGGAACTGCGGGAGTAGCGGCGGCGTCAACTGCCGGCAATGCCGCTGCTGTACCGATCCTGGTGGCCGCCGCGAATCACGACTACTTTGAAGCGGCCGCGCCGGCGACGGTGCTCGTCGCAGCTTCAGTAATTGTGACGGCCCTATTGGCGCCGTTGCTGACCGCCTGGTGGGCCTACCGCGTAGAGAAGAAAAATCCGTCGCCAAAAAATCGGTTGGAACAAACTGATAGTGCTGGCTGACTTCATGCGTCAAATTTTGATCATTGCCGATGATTTGTCAGGCGCCGCAGACTGCGCGATGGCTTGCGGCTCTTCTGGGCTGAGCACGGTTGTTTCGTTGGGCAATTTCGAAAGGGAAGCAGACGCTGAAGTGCTGGCTATTGACGCGGACTCGCGTTGTTTAGATCCAGAGGCTGCGGCCAAAAGAATTTCCGAGCTATTGCGGCAGCATTCTTCGGATAATCCGCAGATTATCTTCAAAAAAGTAGACTCCACCTTGCGGGGCCACGTTGCCGAGGAGCTGGCTGCGGTTCTCAAGATTCAGCGCGAGTTGTATCCACAAAGTAGTCCCGTTGTCGCAGTGCTGGCTCCGGCTTTCCCCGCCAATGGCCGCACTACCTTGAAAGGACGACAACTGCTCAACGGTAGACCTTTGGAAGAGACAGAAATATGGCGGCGTGAAGGGAAACAGGGGAGTTCGCACATTCCGGAAATGCTGTCGAGCGTGGGATTGCGTTCGGCATTGCTTGATCTCGGAACGATACGCTCGGGCAATGGCGACTTACGCAAGGCTGTGATGGACGTGGCAGCCGGTGCGGATGTATTGGTTTGCGACGCCGAAACGGAAAGCGATTTAGCGGCGATTGCCAACGCGGCATCTTTTCTTGGACCGCAGACAGTCTGGGCTGGTTCGGCCGGGCTGGCTTATTGTCTGCCTGATGCGCTGAATCTTTCGCCCGCGACACCGCCAATCTCACAACCGTCGCTTACTTCAGGCCCCACGCTTTTTGTAGTGGGAAGCCCTTCAAACAATTCGCGGGACCAGGCAAAGGCTTTGGCGTTGTCCACGAAAGTAATCACGATCCCATCGCGCGATCTGCTGATGGGGGCAACCAATCCGGAGTGGATACAGCACGAAGCTGCCATCATCGAGGCGTTCGCATCCAGTCGTGATGTCGTTGTGACGCTGGCTGCGGAAGAAAAAATTGATATCAGCAAGAGTAAACAGCTTGCCTCCGCTTTGGCGCGATTGATTGCGCCGTACGCGGGCAAAGTGCGGGCTTTGGTCGTAACGGGCGGCGAAACTGCACGTGCGGTTCTGGAATCTTGGGGAATCGCGAGTTTGCGCTTGGTCAAAGAAGTGGAAGCTGGCGTGCCTTTTTCCGTCAGCGAAAATTGGAGTCGAAACATTCCGGTCATCACTAAGGCAGGCGATTTTGGCAATCTGCAGACCCTGCTGCACTGCCAGAAGTTTTTGCGTGATCTGGAGCGTAATTCATCGGCAACGCATTACCATGAGAGAACAAGCGTGAGCGAACGTCCAATTATCGCGATGACCATGGGAGATGCCGCAGGCGTTGGCCCTGAGGTCATCATGAAATGCCTGGCGCACGCCGAACTTTACCAGCAGTGCCGGCCATTGGTGATTGGCGATGCGGGCCGATTGAGAGAAGCTGGCAGAATCGTGGGCAGCCATCTGAAGGTAAACGGTTTTTCAGAGGTGGAGTTAGAAAAAGCAAATTACTTGCATGGCACGGTGGATTGCATAGATTTGCAATTGATTCCCAAAGACCTTCCGTGGGGAAAGATTTCCGCTGTCGCCGGAGACTCAGCCTTCCGCTATATGGAAGCTGCGGCGCAGTTGGCAATGAACGGCAAGGTGGATGCGATCTGCACGGCTCCGTTAAACAAAGAAGCATTGCACGTCGGCGGCCACAAATATCCTGGGCATACAGAGATGCTGGCCGCGCTCACTGGCACGCAGGAAGTTTCCATGATGCTGACTACGCCCAAGATGCGCGTACTGCACGTGACCACGCACATTGGGTTGCTTGATGCCATCAAAAAAATTGAGCCGGGGTTGGTCGAACGGACAATTGCGCGCGGCCATGAAGCTTTGGCCAAAGCTGGGATCGCCGATCCGGTGATTGGCGTGTGCGGCATCAATCCACATGCTGGCGAAAATGGGTTGTTCGGTTACGGCGAGGAAGAGCAGAAAATCCAGCCCGCAATTGACGCCTGCCGGAAAAAAGGTTGGCGGGTCGAAGGACCGCTTCCAGCTGATACATTGTTTTACCGCGCACAGCGAGGTGATTTCGACCTGGTCATCGCCATGTATCACGATCAGGGTCATGGGCCAGTGAAAGTGCTGGGGCTCGAGTCGGGCGTGAATATTACCGTAGGCCTGCCTGTCATTCGCACTTCCGTGGACCACGGCACTGCATTTGATATCGCAGGCTCTGGAAAAGCCGATGAACGCAGCATGATCGAGGCCATGAAGCAGGCTGTACTGCTGACACGTTCTCGCGTGTAACGATGTGGCTCTAGGGAGCCATCGCGAAGGCGGAACGCTCGTTACTTACTTTGACTACTCTTCCAATATTTTTGCGCTACATGATTTAGTGAACGCAAACTAACCCCTAACTCTTATCTGCCAGCACCTACGGAAGCGAACTCACTGCACATTTACTGCTTGGTACATCAGGGTATGGCCGCATGCCATCTAACGTATACAGGGAGAAGGAGCAATTTTATGAAAATATTCGAGACGTATTTAGGGGTGGGATTGTTGGCGGCAGCAATGATGGTAACGCCTTTCGCTGTGGCTCAAACTGGTATGTCGAATGATCAACAGACAATGAATTCGAATCAGGGAATGAGCGCCGCGCAAGGTGAAGCAGTCCAATTGGTGGATCCAGCCAAGATCTATAACGAAAATCCAATGGGATGGGTGGGAAAGTCAGTGGTCTTAAAAAATGTGACCGTTGAAGACACAAATAACACTGGGAACTTCTGGGTTGGATCAGATAATAATCATCGCCTGCTGGTCGTGAAAGAAAAAGGCAATGCAAACATGAAAGCCATGACGGTCCATAAAGGCGATGTGGTTACCTTGAATGGCACCGTGAAGGCGGCCAGCCGTTACATGGCCCAGGAGACTTCCGCGTCATCAGGTTCCATGCACGATGCGCAGAATAGTTCGGGAGTCTTCTTGCTGGCAAATGATATTAATGTGGACTCCTCGACTCATCGGTAAATTGACAGATCGCAACGAGAGAATCGGGTCGAGTTTTGCTTTCGACCCGAATTTTTCTGTCAGCAGCGGCCGTGCCTAGCACATCGCTTTTTGCGATTTAGAAATCCTCGATGCATAGTTTGAATTATGGCTACGGTTTCTTCGGCGTCAAATCGCAAACTTGCTTCACTTGGGCAAGATCAAGACCGGCGGGTGAAAATTCCGCGATCTCATTTCCCCGGCGGCCGCGAATCTGTACGTTGAAAATCTGCGCGCTGAGCAATTCACGCGTAGTTCCCTTGTCCATGGAGAGAAAGCGGTCACGTATCCAGTTCCAGCCGTGATAACTGTGCGAGTTGTCCACTCGCACCATAACTTCCATTTGCGGCTGCCCCCAAAATCCTGGACGGTTGGGCATGCCCAGGCGAATGCCAGGATTGAAATCCGCGGATGAGTACTTGCCATTGGTGCAAGTAATTTCGATTCGCGGCTTGTAGTCGGGATCTTCGTTCAGGAAATTGTTGGACAACAATTCCAGACGGACGTTTTTCTCGCCGGTCATCTTGTCCTCGGAATGGAAGATGGTCCAATTGCCGCCAGCGCTCAGGCCATCACTTTCGCCTTGATTAGGACTCAGGACTTTCCTTTGGGCACTTGCCAATGGCGCGAACGCGAAGGCAAACACCAAGCCACAAAGAGCGATTTTCGCCGTGCCCAAACGGCGTGCTTTTATAAAATATTGCGAAAGGAACGATTGAGTGATTTCCAAGTTCTCCTCCAATTGAAACCGAAAGGTTCGAACTACCACAAGTTAGTAAACCCGACTCTAGGCGAAAATACTCTTTCTGCCTCATAAATCTTTCTCATATAAGGGTTTATATCTCCGCGAAACTGACATTGGAGTCGGGAACCTTGTTTGAGGTGTTTGAAGTAAGGGTTTGAGGGTATGGCGGGCCGCCAGGAGACAACTTTAGAACTTTTACCGAAGATTTGTGTCCACCACCTATGGGACATGTTCCACAGCCACGCTCGGACTTGAGTGCCCTAGGCAATATGGCGAGTTTCTTAAAGGCGCATGAGAATTAGCAGGTGATTTATCGCCATTTGAAACATCCCTCAGTGACGTGCTTCAGGGACTTTCGGAATCAAAAAGAGGACAGACATGAATACGGCCGGCGAGGCAAAACTATGACGGCCCCCGGGAGTAGTCGGCAATGCGCAAGCAGCATTCATCTCCGAAGTTAATGCCGCGACGGTCAAGAAAAATTCGCAACGGCTGATTTTGAGTGCCACCTGCGCATCGGAATGCTTTCGCACTGCTCGTGATCAATGTCGCGGGGTGAATTTGTCCGGATTCATTGTTCGCGACATTTTAATGTACTATTTTGGATCATTGCGGAATAACTTTTGGGGCGCGTCGGACTAACCAATAAAGACAAGAGAATTCCCTGAGTAAAAATGGGGGCCCAAGAACGATTGATGAAGTGCTTTTTTTGTTAAAACCCGACGGGAAACAACAATTCGACACCAATATGCACCAACCGCACGAAATTAAGTCTTATTGAATACTGCTGGTGCCCAAAACTGTCAAGTATATTCTCAATGGTGCTGTCTCAATTTAGGATACTTCCTGTATCGTGACGGCCATCTTGTGCGTAGTGGTTGCTGCATGGCGGATGCTTTGCAGCACTGCTACATCATCCTCCGGCAATGACGAGCGATTTGAAGTTCTTCCTGCGCGGTGACGACCTGAATCTTTTCCGCGGTGAGGCCGAGACATTCAAGGCCTATGGTGGCTGCGGAACGAACGTACTCGCTGTGCTCTCCAATGCCTCCGGTGAAAACAAGAAGATCAACTCCGCCGAGGAGCGCGGCATACGCTCCGATCACTTTGCGCACCGAGATTGCGAAAACATCGAGGGCGAGCGTGGCCGCTGGATCATTATTCCGGACCCTCACTTCGAGCGCTTTCACGTCGCTCTCTTCGCCTGAAAGGGCCAACAAGCCGCTCTGATGGTTAAGCAACTGCTCCAGTTCGTCAGCGCCAAGCTTTTCGACGCGCATCATGTAGAGCAAGACACCAGGATCTAAATCGCCGGAGCGCGTTCCCATCGGAATGCCGCCAGTCGGCGTCAGGCCCATGGTCGTGTCAATGGATGCGCCGCCGCGAACGGCGCAGAGGCTTGCTCCATTTCCCAGGTGTGCGAAGATGGCCCGCTCGGGAAGTCCCGC
>JANWKU010000067.1 GCA_025451215.1 Terriglobales bacterium | reverse complement strand
GGATGATTCAGGCCGGAAGCCGCCTGCGCTTCGCGTTCGAATCGTTCCAGCGCCTGAGCGCCGCGAGCCAGTTCTTCAGGAAGGAATTTGAGCGCCACAAAGCGCTTGAGCCGCGAGTCCTCGGCCTTGTAAACCTCGCCCATGCCGCCCGCGCCAAGCTTTTCCAGAATTCGATAGTGAGACGCGCTCTCTTCGATCAAAGGGAATTCACTTCAGGTAAGTCTAAAAATTCTATGCTGCATCCGGAATTGCGTCAACAAAACCGGCAAACGGGTAGTGGTGCAGTTTGAAATCCACAGGGATAGTAATTCGATCTAGGCCGCGGGAAACTTGTTGCATGGCTAAATCTCCCCAATTTGGCGATGCTGTGGTTAGAATTGGCTCCCCCGTTACATACGTCGTTACTGCCATAGACGCTGGCAAGAAAACAGCGGACATCAAGAGCACAAAAGGCGGAATCATTCTCCATAGAGGCGTACTTTTGACAGAGCTAGCTGTGCTAGATGAGAGTCAAAACGCGCTCGTATCGTGAGAGAAGCTACTGAAGGTAAGTGAGTTTTTTAGTGAGGTTTCCCGCTCGTGTCCTGGCTCCGAAGTCGAGCCATCCTCATTCCGAATTGTGAAAAGATGGCGTCGAATGTACCCGACTCAACCATGTTTTGAAGAATAACGTAGGGGTCGTTTGCATCGCCTTCTTTGCGCAGCGTCTCGGAGATAAATAGAATGCACACTTTAGACATTCGCGACGAAGCTATCCAACAGATTCTCATCCGCCCTTTGCGAATACGGAAGATATTCGCAAGCTCTCCTCGGAGAGCATATTTTTTATTGATAGGGTCGTTTGGTATTACGCGTTTTATTACATCCCGCACCATTTCAAAAGTGGTGCAATGGCTGTTTGTATAGTCGTTTTGCCGTTCAGCGTCTTTGGATTTCTTGTACAGCTCCGTGTATACCGCCGCGCATGATTCGGTCATGTCAACTCCAAACGGAGTGGAAGGCGAGACGGAAGGCGGCGCTGTTTCTAGTCTCCGCGCCTTTTTCTTCCGTTTAGCCATTGGTTAGATTTTCTCCAAATCAGCTTCGACTTCGGCCAAAGATCGAACTCGACCGTTCTTAATGTCTTCAAATGCCGCAATAATACCCTTGCGTTCCTTTTCGTCAGCGAGTAACTCAATCATTCCAATCAAAGCGTTGAACTCCTCTCTGATCTGCTGAAATCTCTTATAGCTAAGTAGCACCGCTAGAGGAGTATCGTTTTCTTGGATTACCAATGTTTCGTCAGTTTGCTCCTTTAATTTGCTGGCATTCAAATCCCTCAGCTTACTCACTCCAACATGCTTCACAGAGGGGTCAATATTCGGGATTGCGCTGGTTGCCATAGTTTTGACCTCCTTCCTTGCAATTGGTTCGGATAGTTAAGATGTACGTCCACAGAGGGGAGTTGTCAAGGTTTTGACATCTGAGAAGTGTTCTCAGATGTCAAATCCTAGAAAGATAATAGCATTATTTTGACACATGTCAAGGCAAAAAATATTTGATTTATTGTCAATATATTGACAATATACCGACAACTGACTATGATTTACTCATGAATCAGCTCGCCACAGACAAACGCATTTCAGTCATTGCGGCCCTAGTAGAGGATGCTTCCGTCAATGTGACTTGCCGCATAACCAGGTGTCGCTAAACACAGTTTTAAAGCTATTGAAAGACCTCGGTTGCGCTGTCGCGGAGTATCATAATGCGCAAGTACGCAACCTTAAAGTACGCCGTGTCCAATGCGACGAAATATGGGCATTCGTCTATGCAAAGCAAAAGAACGTCACTGCGGAGCAAATGGCAAAAGGTGCGGGAGACATCGGACTGACAGATCGCGTCTGGAAGATGGAAGATTTATTAGGACTATTAAACGGCAAAGCTGCCTCATAAAAAGGCAGCTTTGTTGATCGCTCTACCTTGGATACATGCCATGCTTCCGCATGGTATCGGTGATTCCAAGGCTTACAAGATTAATAATATGCGGTAATTTTGGGTAAAGTCAATGCCATTTGTGTACTCCAAGGATGCCATTAGTACCCTTCGAAGCATGATTTCACGTGACCGTTTTTCGACCTATGCTTCTCATTGTAATGGAGATATGTGCCAAGCCATCCTCTTATATGAACGCAATACCCGACTCTCCCAATGCCTTTATGGCGTCTTACAACCATTAGAAATCGCTTATAGAAATGCTATACATCGAACGCTTACTTCTGCTGTCGGAAGCGCCGACTGGTTCAACTCTTTCAACCTTAAAACACCAGAAATGGAGTCAATAGAAGCCGCTAGAAATAACATCATTAGATGGAACCACACACCTAAAGCTGGACGAATCGTGGCCGAATTAACATTCGGATTCTGGACGCGCCTAGTTAGCAAAGATTATGAAAAAATTCTCTGGGTTCCTCATCTCTATAAGGTATTTCCGAATTTACCCAAGCCAGATCGAAATGCAGTGTCACTTCGGCTCACCTCAATCAAGACTTTAAGAAACCGCATCGCTCACCATGAACATTTGCTATCGCGAAATTTGCCAAGCGATTACAACGATATTATAGAAACGCTGGCTTGGATTTGTCCGACCACTGCGGCGTGGATACAAGCGACTAATACATTCAACCAAGAATATGGCAAATAGATAACCATTTACGCTGTCGCCAAAGATTCAAATTGCCCACTACCAGAAAATTGCGATGGGTACTGCCCATCTGATCTTCTGGAATCAGCGCTCGCGTTCTGTTAGTTTCGCTAAGTTCAGTTCCCGCGAACAGGGGCGTGCATGCCGCTAACTTTCGTCGATTGGATTGTGATTGTCGGCTACTTGCTCATCAATCTGCTGATCGGCATTTATTACCGCCGCCGCGCTAGCGGCAATACCGCGGAATTCTTTATTTCCGGACGCGAAGTTTCCTGGTGGCTGGCGGGCACATCCATGGTAGCCACGACGTTTGCCGCCGATACTCCTTTGTTGGTCTGCGGGATCGTGGCCAAAGAGGGCATCGCGGGAAATTGGATCTGGTGGGGCTTTTGTTTTGGCGGCATGTTGACGGTGTTCTTTTTCGCCCGCTACTGGCGCCGCGCGGAGATTCTGACCGACGTGCAGTTCGTGGAAATCCGATACGGAGGAAACCCGGCAGCATTTCTGCGCGGATTCAAGGCGATTTATCTGGGTCTCTTCATGAACTGCTTCATCCTGGGATGGGTGACGCAGGCGATGATCAACATCATCACGGTTTTGCTCGGCCCGGCCATTGTCGCGGGGCGTGTGGTGCAGTTCTCCGTCGCCGGTCATCTGTTCCAGTACACGCTTGGCAATCCGCATTACACTTCGTTGCTGATTTGCATTCTCGTTCTAATTCCTTTCACCGGGATTTACACATTCATCGGCGGACTTTGGGGCGTGCTGGTCACGGGCCTGTTTCAGTTCATTCTGAAGATGGCAATGATCATCGTGTTGGCCTGGGTGGCGGTGGTCAAAATCGGCGGCATGGGCGCGTTGCAGATGCATCTGCGAATGATTGAGAACAATGTGCGGCAGACCGGGGTCGCGACGGCTGATCCGGTGGCTTTCCTGCCCAACTTTCATCTCGGGCTTTCTTCCGATGCGCTCTGGACTTTGCCTCTGCTTACCTTCATCGTCTATCTGGCCATGCAGTGGTGGCTGGCCTGGTATCCGGGCGCGGAACCCGGCGGCGGCGGATACGTCGCGCAACGCATGTTCAGCGCGAAAGACGAAAAGAATTCTCTTGGCGCCACGCTGTGGTTTAATGTCGCGCATTACGCGCTGCGTCCCTGGCCGTGGATCGTCACAGCGCTGGTCGCGATCGTAGTGTACTCACCCAACGGCGGGCTCCATCCCAGCCTGGCATTCGCGCAGAATCCTGAGCAGGGATACGTGATGGTCCTGCGCGACTATCTTCCTCCCGCGCTGCGCGGCCTTATGGTCGCGGCATTTCTCGCGGCATTCATGTCAACCGTGGGCACGCAACTCAACTGGGGATGTTCGTACCTGGTGAACGATCTGTACAAGCGCTTCTTCGTGCGGAATTCCACGGAAAAACATTACGTGTTCATCAGTCGTATATTCACCGTGCTGCTGGTGCTCGGCACCGGCTACACCGCCATGCAACTGACATCCATTAAACAAGGTTGGGATTTGGTCTTGAACGTCGGCTTCGGCACCGGGGCGGTTTACATCCTGCGCTGGTATTGGTGGCGGATTAATGCGTGGAGTGAAATCAGCGCCATGATCGCCGCCGCGGCCATGGCCGTGGGGCTTACCCATGTAAAGTTTGTCGGGAACGATGCGGTGGTTTATGCAAAATCGGCGATTATTACCGGCGCAGTCACGACTATCGTGTGGATCATCGCCACGTTTATTACCAAGCCAGAATCCGAGCAAACGCTAACATCTTTTTACCGCCGCGTTCATCCAACCGTATATGGATGGCGTCCGATTGCCAGGCTGGCTTCCGAATTGCCTGAGATTCGCGACGTCGCCAGCAACACCTTCGACTGGGCGATGGGATGCATTTTGGTTTACGGATGCTTGTTCGGAATTGGCAAGCTGGTGTTTGAGCAATGGTTCTGGGGGATCACCTTGCTGGTAGCGGCAGGCATCGCTGGATATCTTATTTTCTGGGACCTTTCCCGGCGCGGCTGGCAGACTTATTCTGGAACAGCTTCAGGAACCAAGCAATCGACGTTGCAATGAAAAGACGACAACTGCTTCCATTTTTCTTGCTGCTCTCCTGCACGGCTGCGTTTGCACAAGACTCGAGTACCCAAATCGCTCCGGACATGTCCGGCATGTCTCATCGGCACATGGAAATGGGGCCGCAATCGTTGATTGAGTTCATCGTGCAGCACTCGACCTCGGGAACCGACGCGGAACCCAACTCCACCCCCTCGCCCATGATCATGAAAATGGAAGGCGGTTGGATGCTGATGTTTCACGGCGAAGCTTTCCTCAATGAAATACAGCAGACCGGCCCGCGCGGTAGCGACAAATTCTTCTCCACAAACTGGTTCATGCCCATGGCCCAGCGCAAGTTTGGCGACGGAACGCTTACTCTGCGCACGATGCTTAGCCTTGAACCGGCCACGGTCACGGAGAGGCGCTATCCGGAACTTTTTCAGCAAGGCGAGACTGCGTTTGGCCAGCCCATTGTTGATGGGCAACATCCTCACGACTTTTTTATGGAGTTGGCCGCGCTGTACGATTACAAAGTCGGAAACAATACGCTGCTTTCATTTTATGCAGCGCCCATGGGCGATCCCGCCATGGGCCCGATCGCTTATCCTCATCGCGCATCAGCTTCGGAGGATCCCATTGCGCCGCTCGGCCATCACTTGGAAGACTCCACGCACATCGCGGCGGACGTGGTCACCGCAGGCCTCGCTTATCGCGATTTCAGGATAGAGGGTTCGGGCTTTCATGGCCGCGAGCCGGATGAAAACCGCTGGAACATCAACTCTGGCGCAATTGATTCCTGGTCCACGCGCGTGACCGTCAATCCCGCGCGGGATTGGAGCGCGCAATATTCTCTCGCTCAGATTCACAGTCCTGAGGCTCTTGCCCCCGGTGAGGACTTACGCCGCATGACCGCGTCACTCATGTACAACCGCCCAATTCATACTGGAAATTGGAACTCCATGCTTTTGTGGGGCCGCAATCGCAGCCTTCAGAATAACAACGTTGGCAACGGCTACCTGCTGGAGTCAACCCTGAATTTTATGAGCAGAAACTACGCATGGACTCGCATTGAAAATGTGGACCGCACCAATGAGCTTCTGCTGGGAAACAATCCTGAACCGCCGAGCTTCGCCGAAAAATACTTTACGCGGGTGCAAGCCTACACGTTTGGGTATGACCGTGAGGTTGGAAATATTCCCCATCTCGCAACCGCCCTTGGCGGGCAGATTACCTGGTATGGCGTGCCTGTGGCGCTCCAGCAAATCTACGGAACTCATCCCCTGGGAGGGGTTGTGTTTCTTTGCGCGCGCATTAAATAGGGCGAAAACCCGCGTTTGGCGGCTGAATTCAGCAATTTGCGGGTAATACTGGTTGCCAATTTCCACGGCTCATTTAGCAGTCATGTTTTTCCGCGCAACCGCTCGTCCTCCGGCCGCTTTTCTTTTCATACGAAAGTAATCATTCGTCTTACCAAAGCTCATGGTCATGGGACATCTGGCTGCGAAGGTCTGCCGATGAGATGTTGAGATGTCCGGAAAGGCGTGCAAATGAGCACTGAAGAATATCTCGACGACATTCATATCCGCATCCTGCGCGTGACCGAAGATTTGCGCGTGATTCAGCGCGAGTTGAACTGTGCCGCTATGGAAGCGCCCGGCGATCCGGAGCTGATGGAAGCGTTGAGCCAGTTGCCGGAGATGGAATCCATTCAAGTACTGCGCTCCGCACTCGACCAGATGCGGCATTTTTTATGGTTTTATGTGCAGGTTATGACCAATGATTCTGACGACGCCGAACGGTTGCGCCAAAGCATGCGGCAAAGACCGGCGGACGATTTTGTTTTGAAAGCGGAAGCCAGCCTGATTGAAAAATTTAAGCACGCCAGCGATTCAACCATTGTGCGTTTTCTGGCGGAAGCGAAGAACCGCAAACCGAATTAAACGGGTAGTTGGCACAACGGCAACTAAGTTTTGCAAATCAGCCAACGCACAAAGCCGGCACTTTTCTAATCTCTTTTTAGATTTCCACGCCGCGAAGAATTGTCTTTTGAATTTCGCCCGCGCGATTGACGACGAGAAAATCAGCCTGGGCGCCGGCTTTGAGAACTCCACCGCCCACTCCAGCAACTTTCGCCGGATTCAGTGTGGCCGCTCGCAAGGCCTGTTGCAGATCGAGGCCGGCGAACCGCATGGCATTGCGCACTGCACGATCCATGGTCAGAATGCTGCCGGCCAGCTTGCCATCCGATAAACACTTTCCATCCTTCACTTCAAATTCAAAAGTTCCCAGCCGGTAGCGGCCGTCGGGCATGTCCGTCCCCGCAGTGGCGTCGGTGATGAGCGCCACGCCGTCCAATCCTTTGGCCTGGAAAACCAGTTGGACGATTACCGGATCAAGATGAATGCCGTCGGCAATGACTTCCGCGGTTAGTTGGGGATTGGTGAGAGCTTCGCCGAGAATTCCAGGGTCGCGGTGATCGAGCGGACGCATCGCGTTAAACACATGCGCGACGTGACGCGCTCCAGCGGTGAATCCAGCGGATGCCTCGGCAAGATTCGCATCGGAGTGCCCCATACTCACACATACGCCTCGCTTCGCAGCTTCGGCAATGACTTCAGGCGCGCCGTCAAGTTCCGGAGCAATCGTCATAATCCGAATATGACCGCGCGAAGCTTCCCACAGTTGATTGAAAATCTTCACCGTGGGCGATAGCAAATTTGACGGAGGATGCACGCCACGGCGAACATGACTCAGGAATGGCCCTTCAAGATGAATGCCGAGTGGTTGCGCTCCCACGGGGCCATTGCCTTCGAATTTTTCAATCGCCGTCGCCAAACGATCCAAAGCAGCGAGCGTGTCTTCCATGGGAGCAGTCACCGTAGTGGGCAGATAACAGGTGACGCCATGTCTGGCGAGCGTCTTCTGGATAATGGGCAGAGCTGATGCATCCGATTCCATAACATCGTGGCCACCGCCCCCATGAATATGGATATCGAAGAAGCCAGGAACCAGCACAGCGTCGTCACCATAATCAGTCAGAGGCGTGTTGGGTGGTAGAGCTTTTGATGACCGAGACGCAATCTCGACGATGTTGCGTCCGTCAACCAGAAGCAAAGGGCGCTCAATGTGATCGAGAGGCGTGTACAGCGATTTGGCCGTGAAAGCAAGCACTAGCTAGAGAGTAGAACACGAAGAATGGCGAGAAAACAGGATGTTATAATCAAGGTCGTTACTGCCTGTGGCCTCTTCTCTAGCAGGTCACGTTTGCCAGTCGCGCAATAGTCGGGGAGTGGCTCAGCCTGGTAGAGCACCTGGTTCGGGACCAGGGGGTCGGAGGTTCAAATCCTCTCTCCCCGACCACGAATTAGACGGGCCGCCCAAACAGGGAGGCCCGTCTCACTTTAGACTTGAATTACTGTGTCGCGAATACAGTTTCAT
>JANWKU010000066.1 GCA_025451215.1 Terriglobales bacterium | reverse complement strand
CGAATGACGCCAACAACGGTTCTGCGATCAGCTACATTCCGGAAACCAGCTGGAACGATACAACGTCTGACATCGCCAATGGAGGGACTTTTTCAGCCAGCGGCGGCGGGGCGAGCACGATTTTCAGTAAGCCAACCTGGCAGACAGGCTCAGGCGTTCCCAAGGATGGCAAGCGCGACGTGCCCGATGTGGCGCTGAACGCCTCCGCCGACCACGATGGATATCTGCTGTGCTCGCAAGGAAACTGCACCAACGGCTTCCGGAACAGCGCGGGCGATTTGAGCATTGTGGGCGGGACCTCGGTGGGGGCGCCGACCTTTGCGGGAATTGTGACGCTCATCAATCAGGCCACAGCGTCCGGCGGCTTGGGGAACATTAATCCCACGCTTTACAGTTTGGCGGCCAGCACGCCAGCGGCGTTCCATGACATCACGACGGGAAACAACGATGTTCCCTGCACGGTCGGAACGCCGGATTGCGTGGCAAATTCGGGCGCCGTTGTAGTTTCCAGCCCTTTCAGCCTGGCGATGGCGGCGGGGCAGACGGACAGGACTTCCCTTATAGTGAGCGCCGTAAGCGGTGGGAGCGGCTTTAGCGGTGCGGTTAATTTATCGTGCACTTCGCGCAATCCAAATGTGCGTTGCCAGATTCTTCCGGCGACTGTCGTTCTTGACCGAGCGAACCCCAATGCCACTGCGCGACTGCACATTGCAATCGCGTCTGCGAACGCTTCGCAAAAAACTTCGGCGGATCGGCGCAATCCATTTCGCTGGCTGGGCGGGGCTGCCGGCCTGGGACTGGTTTCCGTCATGCTTCTCGGCGACCCTTCGCGGCGGCGCGGGACGATTTTGATGGTATGCCTCGCAGCATTCCTCTTCACGGGAATTGGGTGTGGAGGCGGCAGCAGCTCCAGCCGCTCTGTCCCACCAACCCCTCCCGCTCCTTCAAATCCGGGCAGCGGCGCGTTGGGATTCAATGCGGGTGCAGGTTATGACCAGGTAACAGGACTCGGGTCGGTGGACGCGATGCAACTGGCTATGGCTTGGCCGGGCTTTTCCAACAGCCATGTTGTTACGGTTACGGCCTCGAGTGGGAAGTTTTCCCGGACCATGACAGTAGCGCTCGACATTCAGCCGGAAATTCCTTAACGCTGAAGTCTGCGACGAACGATCTATTTCTGAAACCCTGGAATAAAAGGCCGCAGCAGACCTTACGATCTTCAGCCTACTTTTCAGCAATTGGCAGGAATAGCACTCCTGCCAGCGGCTTAGGCGCTTCGATCCGATGTAAGGTCCCTCATAAAAACTGCTCGAGATGACATGCTTTTCGGAATTGCACAGTAGACGGAGGCCTGTTTTGCAAACTGGCCAATAGCCGTTTCTGGCGAGACCGAACAAAAGGCTTGAGCGTATTACACAATCTGATGTAAAAAGGCGGGCAATAAATCTTTGCATAGCACAAAACGGAGGACGGTATGAAGCGTGAGCGCGCCTTACAGGTCGTGTTAGTGGTGGTGGGCCTGTTTTATACCTTTTGGGGTTATCTGCTGTTCGACGCCTTGTGGCACTCTAGCTGGCTCGAGGCGCATAACGACGTCTTACCTATGTTCCTGAGCCTTAACGCGGCGCTTGGGCCGTGTCTGTTGGTGGCCGCTAAGCAGCCGTCCAAGCATCGCTTGATGATCGCCTATGGAGCGTGGTCAAGCCTTGCCCATGCGTTCACGATGACAATCCAATCCTGGGAGGCCGCGGCGCACGGGATGCACAGGAAGGATAGTCCGCAGGACATTATCATCTTCGTCGTGATCGGAGTCACGATACTTGCACTCTTCCCGGCAAAACAACCATCAGCGGCTGGCGCGCCTATCGGTGAGCCGCGGCTTGCCGAACGCTAGAGGACTTGGTCAGGTTCGATTTATATTTTTGGACAGAGCCCGGGCCACTCACCGGCATATGATGGAAATGGTCAATATTAAGGAAGGGATGCAGAAAAGCACAGTTACACATCATGAACGGCTCACTCGCCGTATAAGGGATTTCTTGGCCTATCTCGGCATAGGCATAGCAGTCGCAGTTTTGGCAATTAGTCTTGGGATTGTCGAAGCGAAGTCTGGCAATCGACCTGAGGGTCTGTTGAAATGGGTGGGCTTTATCGTTATGACTCTGCTTATATTCTCATGGATAGTCCGGCAATACCGGATGCTATGGAAGAACCGAAGGTTCTGGAAAGTTCTTTTGCATTGGCCGCGATTCACATCGTTCTAGGAATCAGCATACTTCTACGGACAGCAGTAATTTCCCTTTTTCCTTTAGTTACGCCATTAGAATATTTCCTGCTGGATGTTTTTCTTTCAAAATTTCTAGCAAGTTAGCCAAATTCAGCGCTAGCGCGGGCTTCGACCGGGTAACCACTTATTCACACGGAATGTGAATAGGAGCCGGGTGCCCCACTCATTCGCGTTCTGTGCGAATGAGTGGGATGCCTCTATCGTTAACACTTTAATTCCAGTTCCGATTCTGACCTATTTAATTTCGATACAATCCCACTCAAGCCAAAACAAAGGCTTGAGTGGGGCACCCGGCAAAGCGAAGGGAAGCTCTTGGGGTGCATCCGACCGTTCGTCGCATAAGTTAAACTGCCCCAGCCTTCGCAAAAAGCGCGAAAGGCTGGGCCACCCGCCAGCCCCGGTTTGGAAGTAACGAATATCCTACGGAACAGCTCTGAGCCACACATCGTACATTAGACGCCCATCTTTCGATCTCTGATGTAGATCGCAACAAGGCCGTCCTTGGGAGTCCGCGTGTTCACCGTTTTTATTAACAGGAGCGTCGTGAATATCTGGGTTAACGACAGCGTTGTATTTGTACTTATTACCAACCGAATCGATTTTTGGGCTAGGGTTATAAACGAGTGACAGTGAATGAATGCCCAAGGCATCCAAATCGTGCAATTCGCTTGGCCGTGACTGACATGGCGTATCTGGGCTTAGATAGCAGTGCTCGTCTATCCACAATTTCAAGTGTTGCCAAACAGCGTCTTTTTTGTCAATTAGTGCATCAAGGTTTCCGCCCTGTGCCGGCCAATCATACCAAGCTAGCGCCAGAAACCCGTTTGCATATTGGTTGTTAACAATCCCGCCATCACTGTGTGGCGTGAAGTTCCCAAAAAGTTGTTTCCCATCCCTGATAATCCCATCCCCGTTGTCGTAAACGAGCCACGCATTGCCAGAACCATGTTTGGGCCATGAGTAGTGACCTACCGTCCCATCTCCCCTCAAGTCAAAGCTGACATATTCCCCCTTGGTTGGATCAGTAAAATCGAAACCCTTATTGAGAGTATCGATCACAACTGGAGAACCTCCGGGGCTGCAATTTTGTCCATCGCTGGCGCAGTTCACCCATACCCATTGGCATGCTGCGGGATCCCATGTGTACCATCCATTCTGCGTCGACTGTCCAGGGTAAGGTGTTGTGGGTGAAGGGCACTTACTTAAATCCGGCAGGGTCTCGCCAGGACAAGTTACCGCGTAGTGATAGCTGTCCTGCCACAATGGAGTCGGTGAGAAACTAACAGTAAATCCGGAGCCGTTGCCGGTGCCACTAATCGAGATATTGGTGCTACAACTGCCAATGCAGGACTGAACGGTGCCAGCTCCCTCGCTGTCTGCTTTCGCATCCGCACCATTTACACCGCTAGCTCCGCCTTGAGCATCTTTGTAGCTTGCGTTGTGTGTATCCAGCGCATACTGCAGTTGAAGGGTGCCGTCGTCACCAGCTCCGGAATAGGAATTTGCTTGAGCTGTGAGTGTGCAGCCAACCGGGCCGTAATAGCTTCCAGTTCCAGAATACGTACAACTCCCTTTGGCGGCGTGTGCGAAACTGTGAACGCCTGTCGCGTGTTGTTGGCTATCCGTGCTTCCATAATTGATTGGACCAACCGAAGTGTTATAGTCGCTGCATTGTTGTGCGACACCAAACTGCCCGCAACCCAATAAAAACAACAGACACAGTATCTTTTTCATTGTTCTTGCCTCAAAGGCGCACGTTATCAGCCCGCGCTGCCTCTCGGTTAAGAACAATATTTCTAGTTACGGAAAACGAACCCAATCGATTCTGCGGAGCTTGCGCCGACCAGGGGCACCCGGCATCATTAGAAATCGCACATCTTAACCCTCACAACACACGATAAGGTTTCCCGAAAACCTGCCGATGAAAAGCGGCATGGGCAGCTCTCCTCAGCTTTCCGTTGACAACAAACCGGCCCCGGGACCGGGCTCGCGCTTTGTGGCCCGGCAGCCGATTTTGACGCGCGAAGAACAGGTATTCGGCTACGAATTGCTATTTCGTGATGGAGTGGAAAACTACTTTCGCGCGACCGACATGGAAGCAGCGGCGCGCAGCACGCTTGACAGTTCTCTGCTGCTGGGGCTGGATGTGCTCTGCGATGGTCGCCGGGCTTTCCTGAATTGCACGCGCGAAGTTCTGGTGAAGGATTACCTGCTGCTGCTGCCTTCGAACCAGACGGTGGCCGAGATCCTGGAATCGGTGGAAGCGGACGATCAGGTCCTCGCGGCATGCCAGCGACTGAAGGAAAGCGGATACATGATTGCGCTGGACGATTTTGCATTCGACGACCCACGCGGGCGACTGACCGACTTCGCGGACATTATTAAAGTGGACGTGCGCCGCACAACCGCGGAACAGCGCGCCGCGATGGTGAAGCAATATGGTCCGTGGCGCTGCCGCATGCTGGCGGAAAAAGTGGAAACGCGGCAGGAATTTCTGGAGGCGCGGAATGCCGGCTTCCTGTATTTCCAGGGATATTTTTTCCGCAAGCCGGAAGTGGTTTCAACCAAGGAAATTCCCGTCAATCAGATGACCTACCTGCGCATGTTGCAGGCGGTGGCGAAGCCGGAGCTTGACCACAAAGAAATCGAAAATGTCATTAAGAGTGAAGCCGCGCTTTGCTACCGGCTGTTGCGTTATATGAATTCAGCGGCGTTTTCGTTTGCCACGGAAATCCATTCGGTGCGGCATGCTCTTTCGCTGTTGGGAGAGCGCGAGGTGCGGCGCTGGGTGCGCTTGATCGCGATGATCGGCGCGGGCAAGGACAAATCCAGCGAGCTGGTGGTTTCGGCGCTGGTGCGGGCGCGTTTTTGCGAGTTGCTGGCCCCACATGTTCCGCACGGGGAATCGGATCTATTTTTGATGGGACTGCTTTCCGTTATGGACGCGCTGCTGGAACTTCCCATGGCGAAGATTCTGGAAAGAATTCCCCTGGACCATGAAACCAAGGCCGTTCTATCTGGGGGAGCGAGCCAGTTGCGTCCGCTTTATCAACTCATGCTGGCGAAGGAATCGGGAGAGTGGCAGCAGGCGGCGGAGCTGGAAAAACAGCTTCACCTGAACGAAGCGGAAGTCGCTCAGGCGTATTGGAATGCGATGCAATGGGCCCGGGAGATGAACGGCGGCGGCCAGGCAGCATAGACCGGAAACAGCCATTGCGACTGCTGGAGTGGGATGCTGCAACACGATCCCACGCACTTGTGTGCAAAACTAAGGTAACTTTCGACTTGCGGAATATTCGCTCGGGGCGGTAACATCATAGTGTTCCTAGCGGCCACGCTCTCTAGCCGGCCCTCCGCGTTCAACAACTCCGAACGCCAATACGGACAAAGATTATTCATTCAAAGAATGAGTTCCAGCCGAATTGGAATTTTCCGCACAGCAGCATCCGTGCGGAAGGCGAGGCGCTACCCAGGGTGCAGTAGTAAAGGAATTTTCCCAAATATCAGATCGCGCCGTTAACCAAAAATTGCAAAGAGAAAATCTATGAATGTTGGACCCGGACCCTCCGGAGGCGGAGGGAAAAATAGACGGCGTCGCGGACGCCGTCCACATCGCGGCGGCCCAGGCTCCGGCCCAGGCCGTGATCGCCAGCAACAAAGCGGCATTTATTCAGCGCCCATGGACCACAGCTATCGCGCCGCCATGAACGGCGGCAAGAATGGATCGCGCGGGGGACGGCAGCGGCCTGGTTTTTCCGCTTCTTATCCCCAGCCGGAACCTGATCCTCTGCCACAGCAAGCCGAAAACGCGAACTCGCGGATTTTTGGCTTTGTGGACGATCTCTTCTTCCTCGCCAAGATCCAGGAAACGGCGCGCAAGCTGAATGTGAAGGTCGAGTTCTGCAAATCGGAAAAAGAGTTGTCCGATCACATCAAGGAAAATGGCGAAGAGAAACCCTCGCTCATTATTTTTGATTTGAATAATGCCAACGTTAAGCCGCTGACTTTGATTCCCAAACTTAAATCGAAGCTGAAGAAGACTTCGATTATTGGTTTCCTGTCGCACGTGCAGGGAGACTTGAAGCAGAAGGCGCACGAGGTGGGTTGCGACATGGTGTTGCCACGCTCGGCCTTCTCGCAGAACCTTCCGCAATTGCTGCGTCGGCATGGCGGGCCGGCAGACGAACTCACGAACTAGCAATTATCCAGGGCAGTTATCCCGGTGGCCACGTGAGCTTGCGTCCGCCTAGCAGATGCACGTGCATATGAAACACCGATTGCCCTGAATCCGGGCCGACGTTCAGCACGGTGCGATAGCCGTTTTCAATTCCTCGCTGCTTCCCGATGTGAGCGGCCGTCAGATGGCAGCGTCCGATAATCTCCGCATCCTCTGGCGACGCTTCCTTTAATCCCACGATGTGCTTTTTCGGGACGATCAGCACGTGCGTGGGCGCTTTGGGGTCAATGTCTTCAAATGCGTAAGTATGTTCGTCTTCGTAAATTTTTTTGGAAGGAATTTCGCCGCGGACAATTTTGCAGAAGAGGCAATCCATAGGGGAAGTTTCTCATCCCGGAGGAACAAGAAACAAGCAGGAAGAGGGAACAAATCACTCCCCGAACTTACGAGAACATAAAAAAAGTATCTCTCGGCACTTACTCTGTTGCCGTGTTCACCAGCAACAATCCTTGCACGTCTTTCCAATCGTCGTGATCGCGGTCAAAGGATGTCTCCCGGCGCTGGCCAGTGAAGCGTGTGTCGAGCAAAAGCAGTTTATGGATCACGAATTCATGGCCTCCGGTATCGAAGTGCTTTTCATCGTAGACGGCGCCATACAGAACGTAGAGGTGCGAATCCCATTCAAAAAGTGCGGGTTGATTTTTCACCAATGTCTCGATAATCGGGTCAGGATTAATCGCGTTGGCGGCGAGGTAATTTGTGGTGATGGTGACCGAGTGGCCGTCGGTGAACAGATGCTTCCCCACGATTTTGCCGCTGATGTCTTCGAGCGAGAGGGGGTTTGCCGCTCGGGCCGCGTCCGCAAGAATGGAATTCGTCCCACAACATAATTTCGGATCGTGAAAGAGCGTTTCAAGCGCTGCGGTCGCGTCCGCGGAGGCTGTTTGGGCAGGAAGATTGCCGATCCGTATCTCCAGGTTGGGATGGACAACATAGCCCTGCGGTGGTGTGTCCGGCGCGGGCAAAAGAGCGGAAGCCAACATTAGACATGCAATGGAACTGAAAAGACGGAACTTCGTCATGGATTCACCTCAGTATTTATGGCCGCTGCGCCCTAACGGCAGAACCGTTGCAAATCAGGCGGAGGTGGTGAAGGAATTACGTCGAATTCGCCCGACCATCCGGTGCAGCCATGAGCTACAACGGACCGGCTGACGCTCGATTCGAGATCGCGCGCCTGGCTCTTGGCTTTTTCCACTTGCGTACTACCCAGGTCGCCCTCGAGCAGCGATAAGTCGGTGGCGGCAGCATTGTTCCCCGCGTCCAGGCTCACAAGCAGCCAGACATAGGCTTCAAATTTGTCCTGCGGCACGCCCTGGCCCTTTTCTAAAAGAACGCCGAGTTCCTGTTGTGCATGGGGCAGCCCTTGCTGAGCTGCGTCACGAAAAGATTTGGCCGCGTCGGAGTAGTTCTGCTGTTCCAGCCTAATTTCTCCCAGCAGATATTCCGCAAAGGGATTCTCTTGCTGGGCGGATTTCTGAAGCACCAGGGCCGCCTGGTTCAGGTCGCGCTGCAAACCTCCGGCGAGATAAAGGCGTCCTAGCAGCCATTCCGCCAGCGGGTCATCCTGCGCGGCAGCTTTACCGTACCACTCCGCGGCCTTGGCCGGCTCCCGCGCAACAATATTGCCGGTATCGTAGAAGTACCCGACGACAGTTTGCGCAGGAAGGTATCCCATTTCCGCGGACGTACGCAATAATTGGAAGGCGTCTTGAGTATTGTGGCTGACTCCGGCGCCGCGAAGCGCATTCATGCCTCGTTCGTAGTATTGCGAAGGATCGTTGCTCGGGGGGCTCTGAGCGTACGCGGCCGCAACGACAACAAACATGAGTGAAGCTGAAAATCGCAGGACTAAGCGGCGCATATAATTCTCCAACGTATAGTTTCAGTTGCACCCTGAAGGTAGTCAATGTGACCAAAGTCATCGCTGAAATGGCGGCTTTCGTGCAAAACCTTGGCATCCGCCGGGGTAGGATTTTTTCTTCGCAGCCGGGCTATGCGATATTTCCTGAGCTGCGGTCTGTGTGCGGATTTTTATTGATCATTCTGCTCTTACTACTTTGCCCGCCAGGCGTATGGGCAGCGTCAAACTCCGCGGGGCACGCGAACCTGAGACGAGCAAATCTGGGACAGGTAAATTTTGAGAACAGCTGTTCGCCGGATGTCCAGTCAGATTTCAATCATGCGTTGGCGCTGCTTTATTCCTTTGAATACGACGAGGCGGTAGTCAGCTTTCACTCGGCGCTCCAAAAGGATCCTCACTGCTCGATTGCCGAATGGGGCGTTGCTTTGGCGAGATTGCAGCGTCTTAGCGCTGAAGCGTCCAAGGAAACCCTGCAAGCTGGATGGAAGGAACTTGAGCCTGCCGTCGAGCATCCTTATGGGACGAAGCGGGAACGAGAATATTTGCAGGCGGTAGCGGATCTTTATCGTGACTTCGACCACACCAGCGCGGAAGTTCGAGGTGGGCGTTATCAAAGAGCCATGCGCCAATTGCACATTGCTTATCCCGCCGACGACAACGCTACGCTCTACTATGCGATGAGCCTAAGCTGGGGAGCACCGGGTAGGGAGGGTCTGGCGAATCGCCGCCGGGCATTGAAGATATTGTTCCCGGTCTTCGACCGTCACCCCAACCACCCTGGTGCGGCCCATTTCATTATTCACGTCTGCGATACGCCGGAACTGGCCCCGCTAGGCCTGAAAGCGGCGCTGAAATACGCCTCAATTGCTCCGGCATCGCCGCATGCTCTGCACATGCCGTCACATATCTTCAGCCGGCTGGGGATGTGGAATAACTCCATTCAATCCAATCTCGAGTCCGCGGAAGTCGCGCATCAATGGTTGGAGCAGGGACGAAAGGGAGCTTATTTCGATGAGCAACATGCCCGCAATCATCTGGAATATGCATATCTGCAAATCGGGGAAGATGCGAAGGCTCTAGAACAAATCGAAATTCTTGAAAATTTGCAGCACATGCCAGGGGTAGACGATCCCTGGGCGCCGGTGGATGGCCGGATTTATTACGATCTGGAACTCCGTGATTGGAAACATGCGCAGACAATCGAGGCGCCTGCGGGAGCCAGCTTCAAAGAGAGTTTTGATGTTTATTGGATAAAAACGATTGCGGCAGCGCGGCTTGGGGATGCGCAAACCGCAAAAGCAAATTTGGAGAAATTTAAACAATCGTTCAAAGCATACGGCCAGACGGCGACTTTTTATGTAGACATTATGCACCTAAATGAGCTGCAGGCAGAAGCCTGGATACTGCATGCGGAGCACAAGGATACTGCTGCAATCGAGATGCTGCGCACAGCCCTCGAGTTCGAACGCAGCCACCCAATCTACTATCCGGATGTTCTGACTCGGCCCTCGGCTGAATCTCTTGGCGATCTGTTCATGGACCTTCACCGGCCAAAGCAAGCGCTACACGATTATGAAATCGCACTCGGCATGGCTCCTAACAGAATTGACTCGCTTCTAGGTGCGTTCGAGTCGGCGCGCGCGCTTCATGATGATGATGCGGCAATGCGATACGGTTCGCGGTTGCTGGCAGGTTGCGCGAAGAATAGTGATCGGCCTGAGGTTTCACAGGTATCAGCCTGGATAAAGTTGAAGAAACTGGCGTCCAGGAAGGCCAAGGTAATTACGAAAAGCAATCAGCCTCGGGCTACTGGGTGAAAAGAGCGTTCCGCAGTTAATCGAGCCTGACCAAAAAAATTGCGCCCTGGGAGGTCTTTGTTGCTTGGGCTACTTCTTTTGCGCGAGCGCGGTCGTCATCGAGTACGCGGACGCGTACCCACCAGTCGCCCACGGGGCTGCCAAAGCAGAGCACTTTCGCGCTATGGTAGCGGCGTTCGAGGTGTCCGGCGAGGTCGCGGGCGGGCTTTTCATTTTCAAATGCGCCGATCTGTACGGCCCATCGCCCGCCTTCCTCGAGGGAGACTGGCGACTTTAGAACTTCCAGCTTCACTTCCGCCAGTCCGGCGCGCCATACGTCCAGCTTTTTCGCCGCCGCCAATGACAAATCAATCAGCCGCCCTTTGATGAACGGCCCGCGGTCGGTGATGCGAACCAGCGCCGTGCTGCCGGTCTTGAGATTGGTGACGCGGACAATGGAACCCAGCGGCAGCGTGAGGTGCGCCGCCGTCATGTCGTTCATATTGTAAATTTCGCCATTCGAGCCACGGCGGTTGTGATACGGAGGCCCATACCAGCTGGCGACGCCAGTTTGCACCTCTAACGGCGCGGCATCTTCGGGAACCGCTTGCGCCAGCTTTTGCTCATCTTCTTCGGCGCGTGCATCCTCGGCGCGCGTTTCTGATTCCGGGGGCGTCACCTGCGTCGGTTCTTCGGCTTGGGGAGACTTCGGCTTCGGCTGTGTGGCGGTTTCTGGCGACTTCGCCGGAGGCAGTTCCGTTGGTGGAGAAATGGGCGGTGGCGGTGGAACGTTTAGTTTGGCCTGCTTGTGACCGCCGCAAGCGGCAAGAAACAGGACGAGCACAAGCGCGAGTAAGGACGCGAACTTCACTTGCCGGGGGTCTGGTTCTTGTCCATATAGTCGGCCAGGTGGTTCAGCTTTTCGGAGGCTATGCGCAGGGCTTTGGTGGAATGTTGACGCACTGCCGGCACCACTTCGTCGTTCAGATATTTGATGAAGTCGGTCGCTTCCTGTTCCACACGCTCGGCGGTCTCGCCTACTTTGCGGTTGAAGTTGGTCTTGTTCATGGCACTCCCTCAAACGATTTAACGCGAAATTTTTCACGCGGAATTGCGGACACCAGGCCCGATCATTATTCTCCCATTCACCGGGGAGGTCAACGATGGAGCATCGCGTCGATTAACTCAGGATCAAAAGTATCAGTGAGTGACATGCATCCCCGCGCGTCACAACTTATGGCGTGGATTCCGACGCTTCCGGCGACCGCTCGCTCTGATTGCCTCGAACATCCACAGCGGAGACGGTATAAAAATATTTCTTTCCGGCCTGCACATTCAGGTCACGATAGGCGGGGGTTTTCACAAGTTGCGAATTGATCTGTACAGCCTCCGCTCCTTCTTCATGGCGGAACACGTTATAACCCGCGACATCGGGCTCTGAATTCGGCGACCAGACGAGATCAATAAATTTCTGTGGACCATTTTCAGCGAATACAGCCTGAAGTCCCGACGGAGCGGCGGGCGGAAATACATCATGCGCGATTACTTCCGTCTCCGGAGTGTCATCGCCCTCGACCGAGACAGTCGGAGCACAATTCCCATCGGCCCCGCTTTCGCCGGCGCAACGGGCTGCGGTTTGAGCGTTGACCACAGTCACCACATCCAGATGGTATTGGTAAGTCTTTTCCCATTCAAAAGTGCGATCTACAAACTGCGTTGTTTCCATGGGAAGGTTCGCGATCACCACGTCCTTGCCTTCGGGCTGATGGCGGTAGAGGCGGTAGAAATATTGCAGGCCGGGTGCTTCCGCGCTGGTTGAGATTTTATTCCACGAGAGTACGACTCCGTCTGCCGAGAGATGCGCTTGAAATCCTGAAGGCGCGGGCAGCGTGGGCGCGGCGGACACCGAGACTTGATTCGAAAGTCCGGCGCTGCGCTGGTTGTCGTTAAGCACCTCGACGGCGTAAGTAAAATCCGCGGTCGGCGAAAGTTGCGCCGCAGGCAGGGAGTCCACGTAATGCGCCGATTGCGCCACTCCCTTCCGGCTGGCCGCCAACAGAACTGACAGATCAGAGGCTGGCGCTTGCCCTGCCGGAGTTCCGCATTCTTGCATGGTGGCGAGGCTGCGGCAAATTCGCGTGGGGCCAATGTAACGGATGGTCTGCGCTTCCACGGTTTTGGTGGGCACCGTCCACGAAAGAGAGACTTGATCGCCCTTACGAGCCGCGCGCAAATCCCTGACTGTTTTGGGAAGCTCCAGCGCCGGCGGCTCTGGCGGACGGGGATTGCCGCAACTAGCCAAGAACAACACCAGAAGCACAAGCGCGGACAATCCCAGAAAATATCGTTTCATGGAAGAAATAGGGTACCAGAAGGGAATGTGAAGCGAGGATGCTCATCGCTTCATGCAGTATCTGCTTACGATTAGGGATTTAGAGAATATACCGCGACAAATCCTGGTCTTTCACGATGTCGGTAAGCATCTTGCGAACGTACTCGGCGTCTATCTTGATCTGCTCGCCTTTCTTCTCCGGAGCGTCGAAGCTGATCTCATCGAGCACTCGTTCCATGATCGTGTGCAGACGGCGAGCGCCGATGTTTTCCGTTCCTTCATTCACGCGGAAGGCAAAATGCGCGATCTCGTCAAGCGAGTCCTTGGTGAATTCGAGCTTCACGCCTTCGGTATCCAGCAAAGCGGTGTACTGCTTCACCAGCGAGGATTTGGGTTCGGTGAGAATGCGGATGAAGTCGTCCATCGTCAGCGATTGCAATTCCACACGAATCGGGAAGCGTCCTTGAAGCTCGTGAATCAGATCGCTAGGTTTTGAAACGTGGAAAGCGCCTGCGGCTATGAACAAAATATGATCCGTGCGGACCATCCCATAGCGCGTGCTGACCGTGGTTCCTTCGACAATGGGAAGGATATCGCGCTGCACGCCTTCGCGCGAAACATCCGGCCCATGGCCGCCTTCGCGGCCCGCGATCTTGTCTATTTCGTCAAGAAAGATGATGCCGGAATCTTCCACGCGATCAATCGCCATGCGCGTGACCT
>JANWKU010000065.1 GCA_025451215.1 Terriglobales bacterium | reverse complement strand
TGCGTTGCGCGTGGTGTTGATGTAGAGGTTCATCATCGCGGAAAGTATAACTCTTGAAAAGATCACTCCACTTCCATCTGGTGCCCCATGTTGCCGGGTGGCCGTCCTTTTTGCGAAGCGCAGGGATGCTAACTCACACGACGAACTGTTTCGGAAGACCCACTCAAAATCCATGTCATTCCGAACAGCAATCGCCGGAGCTACTGCGCTAAGTGATCGGCCCATCTGCGCAGGTCGGAATATTCCACTTTGTCATTAGTATTGCTGTTGCTGTAGCTGGTTTGGAGGTAGTCATCCGCCAGGAGGCCTGTGGCCACCAGTTCTCCACTTTGGACGTCGAACGCCCAGACTCCATACGAACCTCGCGACAGGACTGTCTGGCCGATATTACTGCCCTTCTGGATCTCATTGTAGGTTGTTTTTTCCTGGCCTCCGTCCCGGAGAAAGATCAGCGTCTTTATCCTCGCGGGGACGGGTAATATTCTCGGAACGCCATAGTCCGATGCTGTCATCACGCCCTCGTCATTAGATAACACGCTTTCATCCTGAAAGTTGCTGCAGCCGCATCCTCCGGCCTTCCGGCCGAGGTAAACGAAGACATAGGGCAATTGAAGGGTCTTCAATCTGGTTGTCTGCGCAAGAACCTCGCGGGCCGAAACGCCCGGCAGTACGGTCAGCCCGAAACCGTTCGGCAGAGACGAGGTACTCAGTTTTGGAAGCAGCGCGCTAATCTGCGGCTGCAGTGCAGACGTGAACCTGGTCCTGACCTCGCGCTGATGCCGTCCATTGACCTGATAGATTGCAACATTGAGGAAGATCAAGCCACAAAGGATGGGAAACCATGTGTACTTCGCCCAGAACTTCGGCGTCTGGATGCTCCATCTCTTCTGCATGAACCTGACGCCGTAATCCACACCATGGATTGACAACTGGCTCAGGGCGACAAAGCCGAAAAGCGATCCGAGAATCAGACCCCATCTGCCGAGCAGCTCGGGCAAAACAGTCACAAGGATTACCGGACATGGGGCGAGCAAGAGATAGGGGGTCAATCTGAGCAACTGCTGCGTGTGTGGGTTGATCGCCATTCGATCAAATATCCTTCTCATCCGTAGAACAGCAGGTCAACATCGGATTATACCCTCCGAAATTTCTTGCGATAGGCGGGATTGTCATCCTGTTAACTCCATGCCGAACCTGTGTGCCCTAGAGTGGGGATGCTAACTCACACGACGAACTGTTTTGAAAGACCCACTCAAAATCCGTGTCATCCCTCACAGCTTTAGCTGTGAGGGACCTTACGACAGTTTGAATCATTCTTGCTGTCTGACAGGGACTACGATCCCGTTAGCGGTATTGAAATCTTAAGCAAACGTAAGGCCTCTCGGTCTTCGCTGCGCTCAACGTCGGGATGACAATGATTTTATGCGCTGAACACAGCAACCGCAGCGGGCACAGCGACCGTGGAGCTTGTTTTCCGACGTTCAACTAGCTTTCGAACACAACCAACGCACCGCTCGCCGCGGGCAATTCAATCACGGGCGTTCCATTCTCCATGGACAATTTTTCTTCGTGTGCGGCCGCCCATGCTCCGCTCGCGCCAACAACGGAACCGCCGAAAGTCGCGTCGGTGGTGTCATTGATTCGCGGCGCGTGAAGGCGAAGTGCGATTGCTCTTTGTGACCGTGTACCGGGATCAATCGTAAGCTGCACGCTTCGATCTACGTTTTTATTGAACACAGCCGTCTTGATCACGCCGCTCTTGCTGCGCATCCCGTACGCCGTGAGCAGGGGTGCCTGGGAACTAGCTTCTGAACCCAGGTTGCTTTCCACCAACTGCCCTGCTCCAGCCTGCGCAAACAGCAGCATGCCGTAATAAATGGGACGCGCCAGAAATCCGTCTTCGCGTGTGCCGGCAATTGGTGTGTACACGCCGTAGCCGCCTCCGTGGAAGTTGATGCCCATGCCTCCCGCGGACGCCAACTGATACATCAAGTCCGCGGCCCAGAGAGCCGAAGCAAACGTGTCGCTCACTCCTGGCTTGCCGCCGCGATAACAGGAGTTGGTTTCAGCCAGCCGGAAAGGCAATCCCGATTCCTGCACCGTTTTTCTCATTCCCGCAAACTCTGCTTCCAGCGCTGGATTCGGCCGCAGCAGCCGTTCAATGGTCATGGAAGGATCGGTCGGCGGTCCCTCGGCATAATAGTGCTGCGAGAGAAACGCGGCTTCACTCTTGAACCGCCTCGCGAATGGCACGAGCCATTCGTTGTTGTATGCCGTGTCCGGCCCGGCAAAGAGCGCATGCGGAACTCGCGTGCGAATGGCTTGATAAAAGCGTTGCCATTCGTCGGCGAATTGCGCGAAATCATAATCGGATTTGCGAATTTTATTGCGGTAGAAAAGATCGGGCTCATTGCACAACTGAAAAGCGATCAGCTTCGCGCCGATCGTGTCCATCACGTACGCGGCTTCATCCGCCGCAACTTCCGGCGTGCCTGTGCCCATGTTCAATCCGTAAATCAGCTTCCAGCCGCAGGCATCAAGAAAGTCGCGCAGGTTGCGGACAGCCAGCGGCGTAATATTCACGGCGGCCGACGCCGTCAATCCCTTGTCAGGCCCGACGGCCAGTGCGAACGCGACCGGATTGGTCTTGTCCGCTGGCATGCTCTCCGTGTTCGCGGCACCCGCGGTTACTTCCGCGCCCCGCTTCCAATAGCAGTACTCGCTGGTGTTGCCTCCGATGCGCAACACGCCCGACTTTCCCAGTCCCCGCATAAATCCGGCGAGCTCGGGATTGTCTCCGGAGAAAAAATTCGGATTTCCCAACTGCGCCGATTCGTAGCTCAACCCGGTAAAATCTTCCCCGATTTTATTGCCCAAACGGTCCGGACGAAGCGTAAGCCGGATAGAGTCTGTGCGGCTGTCGTCGGCAAAACCCATGGTGGAGTTGAAAGAAAGTTGAAGAGCGGCCGCCGAAGCAGCAGAAAGGCGAATAAAATCGCGGCGATTCATGGCACTGGAATTTCAACACACGCCACGCTTCGCTGCAAGTTCGTTTGGTTTATATGCAAATGTTTTCCGACCGCCGAAACTATTTGATCCTTTACCGCCATTCACGAAGACCCTGACTTTGTAACGGAATGACGCGCCAAATGTCGGCGACCATTCACTTTCGCTGGCGTTGAATATAGGAATCACCGACTATCCTGCGCATTCCGGTCTCGACATCTCCGGCCTTCCGGTATATACCGTGCAATGCAATCTTACGAATCCGCCGACCATCATGCGGACCACCGACATTGGCCGGGCCATGGTGACAGGGAAGTGCGCGGACGTCGGGAAGACGAAAGGGCCTATTTTGCGAGGTTTGTCAGCAAGAGCACCATACTTCCACAACGGCTCAGCAGGCACGTTGAAAGGTGCTGTGACCTTCTACGATATGCGATTCAACATGGGACTGACGATCCAACAGCAAGAAGACCTGGTCGCATTTTTGAAAAGCTTGTAAGTCGCGGAGCAACTAAAGGCCCCGTTCATTGGAATGTGGCCTTTATCCCCCAGTTACTTTCGTGCTACCCCGCCCCTTCGATTTCTATCTCTTCCGAATCAAAAATGACAAAATTCTAGTAATACTCGCGAAGTAATGGGTACGTCGCCGGGTAAATGCGGCACAAAAAAGGGTAATTCCATGAAGCTGATCACCGGACTGGTTCTTTTCGCGGCTTTGCTCGCCCCCGTGTGCTCAGCGCAAACGCATACAACTTTCTATGGCGATGGCGGAGGCGGTTTTAGCCGCGGCCTCGGTTTTAACATGCAGGATTTCGCTTTCGACGGCGGTCTGAATTTTTATCACGATAAATATTTTGGTGAGGGAGAAGTCGGCTGGGACAACGCGGATCTTACATTTTTGCAGGCTGGCACGACTCTTCGGGCGCATGGACTGTTTATGTATCAGGCCAAAGAGCATTGGCGTTTTGGCGGCGGCTTGCATTACAGCACAGTCATCGGTCAACCAAGTGATCAGATCTCCAAATATTGGCCCGTGGCTGCGGCCACGTATGAGAGAGGGCGCTTTCGCATTAATAATGAATATCTCTTCTCGTTTGGAAATTACCTGATGACTGGTCCCCTCGCGGACATGCGCGTTCGCATCGGCAAGGGGTTTTATTACCGCGAACGCTTTGGATTATTTTTTTATCACGATCGCGGCCTGGTCGCATCGCCACTGTTTCGCGGCGGAGAAGCTGATTTCGGAATCATGTACGTATTCCACGAGCGGCCGGAAGTTCAATAATTCGCCGATAGAACTTTATGCGCGGCCTATCTCGAAAGCGCGGCCAGCGCTTCCCGAAACATAATTTCAAAAGATTCCGGTTTTCCGTTCTTCCCTGCTCCAGCCAATGCCCTTTCCGCATCGCCGCGCTGATAGCCAAGATTTACCAGCGCTGAGATGACGTCTTCTGAAATTCCCCCAGGAACCGCCGCGGCTTCAGAAGATTCCAGTTCTTTGGCGGGCAACTTGTCGCGCAGCTCAAGCACCATACGCTCCGCGGTCTTTTTTCCGATGCCCGGAATTTGCGTAAGCCGCGCTACATCATTGCCGCGGATGGCCTTCGCCATTCCGCCCGCTTCCATTCCGCTGAGAATGGTGATCGCCAGCTTCGGTCCAATCCCGCTCACCGTAATCAATTTTTCGAACAAATGTTTCTCCGCGAGTTGAAGAAACCCATACAGCGCAATGATGTCCTCGAGCACATGAGTGTGATTGTGCAGCGCCACTTCCTTGCCAGCAGCTGGCAATTCAGTGAAAGCCGGAACGCTGATGGTGACGTCGTATCCCACGCCGCCAACCTCCACCACCGCCTGGTTCGGACGCTTTGAAAGTAAAGTTCCCCGCAGGTGCGCGATCATATTGTTCACATTGTAGCCGTAGTTGGCCTTGGATTAATGAGAAGCTATGCGCGAACATTAGCGCTGCAATAAATAGGAAATCTTCACGAAGAATTGCCGGCCGTCATTGATGTAGCCCATCGGACTGCGGTTAATCAGACCCGTGTCTGGATCTACCGCTAGGCCTCGATCGAGGTTTTGCAGATCGCTGTTGTACCCCACATAAAGCGCGGTGCCGGGATGGACCAGGTAGGTAACAAGAAAATCCGCATTGAATTGCTTGGTGGTCTGCAATGACGTATATGCGGGATCAGCGAGGGTGGCGTTGTATTGCATGATGGCACGCAGGGAAAGATCCGGGTAAATTGCCAGTTCCATTTGGATTGCAGAATGTGATTGTTAAAGATCGCCTGCCCGGTCTGGCGATCACGCAAGCGCTCCAACAAATAGGTGTTGTCAATTTTAAGTGGCTTAATGGGCCGATATGTCAGAGTCGCGCTTCCCGTGCCGGTGCTGGCTAGCATGGGAGCAATTCCCGTGGGCGTCACAATGTTTAATCCGTCTCCCCAAAAATAAGACGCGCCCAGCGTCGCTTTCTTGAGGAAGCCATTGGAAAAAGCGATGCCGGTTCGGTGCTCGTGGAAATCCTGGTCTTGCAATAGTGACGGCGCGTCCTGAGGGCGAAGCCGTTCGCGGATTTCATCATAAGGGTAGAAATACACGTAACTCAGCGCCCGCATTTCAAGCAAGAACACAGGCTCGTAGTCAGTATCCAGACGCAACCCGTCGTGCGCCCACGCCCAGCGGGCCACGGTTCCAGGCCCCCACGCGGTCAGCCACTTGCTTCGCGGACGGAAGCGATAGGCGATTTCATTTTTGTACTCGCGCAGGTCCACGCGATTCACGAATCCGGGCTCGCTTATAAATCCTGGACTGATATCGTTATAATTTCCATTGTAGGAAAAATGTTCTCCGCTGCGCTGAAATTCCGCTTTGTAAGCGGGCCCAGCCTGGTAGCTGCCATCCGCATTGCGCGTGGAACTCACCACTGCCTGAAAATTTCCCGTCCAGTTGGCATTGAACTTCAAACAACTATCTATCCCGCCGATGCGGTTGAACTCGCCGTCCACTGGATATTCGCGGTCGGTATAAATCAATCCGATGGAAGACTGCTGGAAAATATCTCGCTTGATTCGCGCGATCGTGAAATAAGAGCGCGAGCCCGCCAGCGGATCGTCGGGAGCCACGCTCAAACCCGGCGCGCGATCATCGCTCGAAAGAATGCCGATCGAATACGGCCCGGACTTGCCGGTAAGCCGCACGCCCGCCGATGGATCCTCAATATTGCGCGTGAAAAATAAATCAATGGGCGTGCGAAAGAAGTCCGCGTTCTCCTGAAAGAAAGGACGCTTCTCCGGGAAATAGACCGCGAATCGCTGGTTCACCGTAATCTGCGGATCGTCGGACTCTACCTGGCTGAAGTCCGGGTTCGCGGTTACATCCAGAACAAAATTGTTGTGCAAAAGAAATTTACCGTCCATTCCAATTTGCCCGGCCAAGGCGGGCTCGGAAAAATGCGGATCGAGCGGAGCGCGGTCATCGAGCGCACGCGCGGACCGCAATATCGTGTAAGGAATGATCTGCATGTTTTCGCCCGGAGAAATTCCCTCCATCCCCTCAAGCGATGCCTCTTGCTCGAGCCGGCCATCCTCGGCCATGGAAATGTGCGGCCAGAACGAGTCCTCGCCCTTTCGCGTAATGCCGCGGTACAGAATGATTCCCCACGACTGTTTCTCCAGGTTGGGAAACCGCAGGCTGTGAAATGGGATCGCCATGACCACCACATATCCCTTGTCCGTTACTTGACCATGGGAATCCCAGACCGTGTCAAATGAAGTATCCACATTCCCGCCGGTTTCATCGAAGGGTTGCTCCGTCCACATCGCGTCCCATTGCACTCCTAAGGGCGTCGTCTGGAACATGTAAGCGCGCCGCCTGTCGTGGAATGTGTCGAGCATGATCTCGACCTGATCATCGTCGTAAATATCTTCCCTGCGCGAGAGCCTCGCACGCACCTTAGTGGGGTCATCAAAACACACAAAAGCCACATAAAGATTTTTCTGGTCGTATCCCAGGTAAGCCGTCGTCGGTTTGGAAACCGGTTTGCCGTCCTGCGGGTCGCGCTGCACGAAGCCGGTGACGGCCTTCATTTTTAGCGCCGTTTCTCCTCGTGGCTCCATGCTTAAAAAATCTTGCAGTTGGGGAGGCGAGGGCAGGCGCGGAATTGTCAGGAAAGGGGCCGCGCTATCGTGAGAAGCCGCATGGAGAACGGAATTGCTTCGGCCCCATGCTCGGGAACACACGAGGCAGAGCACGACCACAATGAGGGGTACGGATTTCCTGCACACAAATACACACCTGCGTAAGCCCTGCCCTCAACAGGGTGAAGTGGAGCATACAACGAAACTCAACACTAGAACATCCTTTTATGTTTTTGTTACAGAAAAAACGAGGCACCAGCGTGATACTGAACAAGATTCTAAACGATGGCTAAAATAACGAACTCTGCCGTCGTCCCGGAGCAATCCCAAAATGCTGGTAGGCAAGCGGCGTGGCCACGCGGCCACGCGGGGTGCGGTTTAAAAAGCCGATCTGAATTAAAAATGGTTCGTAAATTTCTTCAATCGCATCCGGCTCTTCAGCCAGTGCAGCGGCGAGCGCATTCACGCCGACCGGTCCGCCTTGATATTTCTCGATGATCGTCAGCAGCAACTTGCGGTCAATTTCATCAAATCCGTACTTGTCCACTTCCAGCATTTGCAGCGCTTTTTGCGCCGTGGGCAGATCAATTTTTCCCTCGCCCCGCACCTGCGCAAAGTCGCGGACGCGGCGCAAGAGCCGGTTTGCGATGCGCGGCGTTCCTCGCGAACGGCTGGCGATCTCCAATGAGCCGGGGCGGTCCATCTCTACGCCAAGAATTTCCGCGGAACGTTCCACGATCACCCGCAAATCTTCATGCGTATAAAACTCAAGCCGCAGCACAATACCAAAACGCGAGCGCAAGGGTGCTGAAACCAGTCCTGCCCGCGTGGTCGCCCCGATAAAAGTGAACGGATGTATATCCAGAGTGTGCGTGCGCGCGGCTGGCCCCTGCCCAATTAGGATGTCCAGCTTATAGTCTTCCAGCGCCGGATACATGATCTCTTCGAGTGCGGGCTGCATTCGGTGAATTTCATCAATGAACAACACTTGCTTATCGCGAATATTCGTCAGGATGGCGGTAAGGTCGCCCTTGATTTGCAGCAGCGGCGCTGCCGTCGGCTGAAAATAAACTCCCAACTCGTTGGCGATAATGGACGCCAGTGTCGTCTTTCCCAGGCCCGGAGGCCCGTAGAGCAAAACGTGGTCCAGCGCTTCGCCTCGCGACTTTGCAGCCTCAATCGCCACCGATAAATTTTCTTTCACCTTGGATTGCCCGATGAATTCGCCCAGGCGCTGCGGTCGCAATTTCAGCTCGAATGAGCAATCATCCTCAACCGGAGCGGCTGAAACCAGCCGTTCACGCTCGTCCGGGAGCTTGGGAATATTTCTAACCGTGGCCACTGGCGCGATAGTACCACGAAGTAAGCAGAGGCAAAATGGTCAGGTAGGCGCGGATTTGGTCGCCACAATCAGGAGCGGCGTATCGGTTCGCGGGCCGAAGAATGCGCGGAATCGCTTCCACTAAATTGCTGCATCGCACGGTAACATTCACACGCGGAATTTTCCAATCCTTTCCGGTTTAGAATTTTTACCGTGCCGCGCTGGTTTTCGATCATGCCCGCCCGCTGCAACAGCCCGGAGGCCAGGCTCACGCTGGGCCGTCCAGTGCCCAGCATCTGCGCAAGAAAGTCATGCGTAACTGGGAGCACCGCTGAATCCATGCGGTCCTGGCACATCAACAGCCACCGGGCCAGCCTTTGTTCAATTTCATGTAGGCGATTGCAAGCAGCGATCTGCGCCACCTGCAAACCCTGAATTAGAATGTAGCGAGTTAACCCTAGGCGTAGTTCCGGAGTCTCCTGCAAATGACCCTCGAGCACGGCAGATTTGATGCGCAACCCGCGCCCGGGTATTTGCATGATGGCGCGATACGGACCACGGTAAAGTCCCACCGCGAGGGGCGTACCGACCACTCCCTCTCGCCCTACACTGGCGATTTCAACGCTTCTGCCATCCCGCGTCAACACCACCAGCGACGCCAGTCCGTCATTCAAGAAGTAAGCGAATTGAATTCGCTCCCCCGCCTCGTGAAGAATGCGATGGATAGGCAGGTCAACGGGCTCCAAATGCGGGCGAAGAAGGTTAAATTCTTTGTCCGGCATAGACAGCAAAATTGAATTCTTGACTGGATTTTCCGTCAGATCAGTCCGCGTTCCTGCGCGCGGGGACGCTCCCTTTGGCTTTCTTTCCGCGCGAACATTCGTATTTTCCACAATTTTCCGTGTTTAGGATCGCTTACTCTGGCGCGAGGGACAGCGTGCGCGTAGGCTATTTGTAGCGGGGAGCATTGTCAGTTCGACACCGAACGAAGAATCATTCTGCGGAAGGTACTACTTTAATCCCAGGCCGCCGTTGAAATGCTGGATTACCGCATAGCATTCGCATGCCGCCTGTTCCAGATTTTTGCGATTGATGATCCGGACCGTGCCACGCATATTTTCGATCAATCCTGCCCGCTCAAGAATGCCGGCGGCCAACGTCACGCTGGGGCGTCCGGTCCCCAGCATTTGAGCAAGAAATTCGTGGGTCAGCGGCAGTATTTCGGTATCCACGCGGTCCTGGCACATCAATAGCCAGCGAGCTAAACGATGTTCCAGTTCATGCAGCCGATTGCACGCCGCCACCTGCGCCATTTGAAGACCCTGCATCAAGACGTAGCGCGTCAATTCCAACTGGAAGCCGGAAGTTGTGGGAAGAATTTCCTGCAACACGTCCGCCCGTATGCGAATGCCAGTGCCGGGAATTTGCATGATGGCGCGATACGGCCCTTGCTGCAAGCCCACGGCCAGCGGCGTTCCCACCATGCCTTCTTTTCCCATGATTCCCACTTCCACGCTTCGTCCATCGGTGGAGATCACGACCAGCGACACCATCCCTTCATTGGGAAAGTACGCGAACTCCAGCTTGTCTCCCTGTTCATGCAGAACGTAGTGGTGGGGCAGCGTGGTGTATTGCAAATGCGGACGAAGAAAATCGAATTCATAATCAGGGATGGAAAGCAGCAGTATATTTTTAACCGCAGTTCCATCCGAGTCCGTGCGCGAGCCGGATTGCAAAGGCTCTGGCCTTACCAGCCCCGATTTCTTTACCAGTATGTTCGCAACGGCCATAGTTTCCTGAAGGAAAGCACAACTAGGATGCGGAGGCTTGAGCTAAGTTGTATCTAAAGGAATTACGGTAGATGTGGCGAGAATAGACTTTAACTTCCTCGCAAATTGGCGGAGAAATCGAGCAGAAAATTGATGCAGAAAATAAAAAAAGCGCCCGCAGGCGCCCTTTTAAAATCAATAGAGATCAGGCTCGTGCTGCTACTGTCGTGCTTTCAACCGAAGGAACAGTCTTCTCTTCGCCGTTCACCTTCTGGCTTTGCCCGGCTTTACGGATATCAATTCCGCCCTTGAAGTAGGCGCCGTCTTCGATGGAGATGCGGGC
>JANWKU010000064.1 GCA_025451215.1 Terriglobales bacterium | reverse complement strand
CCACTTCTGAGTTCAACTCTTCTTCGCTGACTTCATTGCGCGCAAATTCCGGTGGTGGAGTCGGCGCAGGGGTGAGCAAGGGATCGACCCTGCCCCTGCGGATCAGGACTTTCATCTCCGACTGGTAGCTGGGGAAGAAAATGCCGTATGCAAGCGTCGCCATAAAAATCGTCGCGAAAGAAATTCCCAGAAGCCGCCTCTGACGGAACACCACCGCCAGTAAATCCCGCAAAGTGGGGGCTGGCGCTTGCACGGCGCGCGGAACGATTCTGAGTTCTTCGGACATACCTTCCAACTATCGCTACGACTTACCCCTGAATGTGCCTCGTTAAAGTCCTGGACCGTACTTTCTAAAACTGCGTTGGGTTCACATACGTGCTCAAACTGGAGGCCGGCAAATATCGCTGAAGTTTCGAGATTCTGTTCTGCGGCACAAACAACAGATCTCCCGGCTTCAAGTGCAAGTCCTCCGTTAAATCCCGCGCATTTTGCATATGCTTCACATTTAGAACTCGCGTTTCCGCCAGACCGTCAGCAACGCGGCGAAAAAGCACGACCTGCGAATGCTTCGCCTGTCCATTTAGCCCCCCGGCGATGGCCAAGGCCTCCATCACCGTCGTATCTCCGCGCAATTCGTATTTCCCGGGATGGGACACTTGCCCGCTGGCGATGAAATATGGCTTGTCAAAATTCTTCAGCGCGACCGTGACTTCCGGCTCGTGGAGGATTTCAGCGTAGGCCAGCTTGATCGCCTCCTGAAACTGCGGCAAGGTCATTCCTTCCACGTACGTTTCTGGCACGTCTCTCAACGTGACAAAACCATCGGGCTGCACCGTCAAGCTTTGATTAAATTCCGGCGCAAAGGTGAAACTAACGTCCACAACATTACTCATGTGAAGCCGGTACAGCGGGCGACGTTCCCCCGTCAGGGCTGGACTCCATACGCCACCCGCCATACCGGATTTCGCGGTGTCCGGCTCCCCATTCGCAGAGGCCAATTTCAGCCCCTCCTGCTGGGCAGCCGCCATCACCGAACTCCAAACAATCATCGAGACCACTAACAACCGCGTGAGCTTCATTCGCTGACTTGTCCTGATTTGAGAACTTCGTATTTCCGTTGGTCTGCAAGTTATTTGGAGTACCCAAATTGGACAAGACATAGAAAGTTCCATCCACGAAAGTAGCTATTCGTAAAAATCTCAAGGAATTGAGAATGGAGAGGTAAAAAACTGATAACAAAACAGTTGACGCGCTCAAGGCAATAAGGCGCAGAAAATTCGCTACCTACTTTGGTAGCCTCTCACTACCTGGCGGTGCACCGACTTCAAAAGACGATTATTCAAAATGGGAACCGATATTTGCCCGCGAACCGGACTTTTCCACACCCCAACTCAAACAAATTCGGGTTGCCAGTCACAGCCGGTGCTGAAGTGTTCCTCTTAGAATGCTGCTCAATTAGCTGTAGACGCCACTTGAGTACGGAAAATTTATGGAGCTAGCCCGCGCCACGGGTTCTGATCCGATTCGCGTATTGGTCGCCGATTCTAACGAGGTAGGACGCCAGCTTTTGGTGAGCGCCCTGCGCCGCCATTCTGATTTCAGGATTCTCTCCTGCAAATTTGAATTCGACGCTATCCAGGGCACTCTCGCGGAATCCGGGGCGGATGTCACAGTTATAAATGTGCAAACTCCAGACCCGGGAGATCGGGGCTTGGGCGGCATTCGGCGCTTAAGCTTGACGCATCCAGAAGTGTCCCAGGTGCTTTTGCTGGATACCTACAATCAGGACCTTGTCGTAAACGCATTCCGCTCAGGGGCGAAAGGACTTTTTTGCCTGACGGAGCATCCCTTCCGCATGCTTTGCAAATGTATTCATCGCGTCCACGACGGCCAAATCTGGGCCAACGCCGAACAACTCCGGTATTTGTGGGAGGCTGTTTCGCAGGTGCCCTCGTTGCGGACGGTCAATGCCTCTGGCATGAAGTTGCTTACCCCTCGCGAAGAGCAGGTCGTGGCGCTCGTCGCGGACGGACTTAGCAATCGCGAGGTTGCCCGTGAGTTGAACCTCAGCGAGCACACAGTCAAGAAGTACATGTTCCGGATTTTCGATAAATTAGGGATCTCCAGCCGCGTGGAATTAGTTTTATACGCTGTACATAACGGTGGACACCGTGAAGCGGAATGGTTGGCTGCCGGCGCTTAACTGGGTCATCTGGCCTGATTCAGACTTCTATATGCCCTTTTTTTATTCTCCCTACAGCCTCTTTATGTAAAAGTCTTTTCGAAAAGTCTGCCAAATAGACAACTTCCTCAAAATACTGGGGTTTGTAAAGAAATGTTCGGCCGGGCGTACCTATGGAAAAAAGCATCTAGGGTAATGGGTCTGTGCATCTATTTGAAGAGTGTAAGCAGGCATTCAATTTAGAATGAGAACATGATCAGTAACTTAAAGAGGAGTCAGATGAGTAAGCTCACATTGATCGCAGCCCTGTGCTTTGTTTTCGCCGTGCCAGCCGTAGTTCATGCGCAACAAGCGGACTTGGGGTTGGGATTTGGCACGTTGGTAGCACCTTCGGCCGGCAGCGCCGACAGCAGCCACTTTCCACAGTCCATTCGCGGTGGCCTTTATACCAGCATCCGCGCCGACGTTTTTCTTAAAAAGCATTTGGGCGTTGGCGGCGAAGTGGCTTGGCGGAACGCAATGAACGGCTACGATACGGGCCTTGGCTTCCTGGTACCGTATCGCCCCATCCTTTATGACTTCAACGCCGTTTACGGCGCGCGCTTCAACAAGAGGGTGGGAGCTGACGTCTTAGCCGGCATTGGCGGCGAAGATATCCGCTTTTACTCGTCTCAGTTCAATTGCGGATTTTCAGGGTGCACCAATTACACCAGCAGCAGCCACTTTTTGACCCATGTTGGCGCGGATGTTCGCCTCTATGTTCACGGGAACTTCTTTATTCGCCCAGAAGCCAATTGGTATTTCGTGCACAACAATAATGAATTCAGCTCCAATAGCATGACTCGGATTGGAGCTTCCATCGGATATACCTTCTTCTAGTTGGATCCAAGCCATGAGAAGTCATTTGCTCGACGTACCCACCATTACTAAAGTTTCGTTAATTTTCGGGCTGAGTCGCTATAGATTGTCGGCACAGAGCCGATCTTATCGCTTATGGTAAATTCCGTTAGCAGCAATGCACCCATCCACGCCGTTCAGGACTCACAATCGACTGTTCGGCAGCCTAAACCTCAACCTCAGCAGAATGCGTCGAAGCCGCAGGATACAATCTCGCTGAAAAGTACCGGCGACGTTGATCACGATGGCGACAGCAAGTAACTCAACCGGGGGACGGGAGGACCCGCCCGTCCCAGTAGTATTCTGCCGAAATTGCCGGGTGCCCCATTCATTGCGCGTTCTACACGAATGAGTGGGATCAGTGGGATTCTCACAGTCCGTCCGCATTCTACGTTACCGTCAAGAGTCGGCAGCCCAAGGTGGACGACGCGCTTAGAAACAGCGGTTGCATTCCGGAGGCTCGCTTGCCAGCATAATCATGGCTTCCAAGGTCCTCAGTTTTTGGCCCTCATTCAGTATCAGATAGCGATGCCTTCCATCCGGTGAGGGATCGAAACGCGAGCGCCCTCCGGGCAGGACCGTAATTTTTCCTGGCGGCGAAAGCGCAAAGTAATCGTTGCCGGGGCGCACTGCATAGAGCACGGCGGTCAGGTCCCACGCAGGACGGTCATAAGGCATCGGTTTGTAGGCGCGGTAGGCTTCGGCAATGGGATGGTTTTTCGCATAGGCAAAGTCATGTTCGATGCGCGACGCGGGAAATAGCATCGCCGCGCCGACTTCGAATCCGCTGTCCACGATGGGCGTGGGCCATTCGCTAAATACCTTTTGCGCGGAGGGAACGTCCTGCTGCAAGTTAAATTCTGGATCGCCCGTTGAAAAATTGCCTGCCATCACCACCAGCACCCGGACTTTTTTCTTGATAAGCGATGCCCCATCGAGAGCACTGATGTGGTCGGCTTTTGTCTCCAGCAGGCGCGCTAGATTGGTACTGAAGCCGACCTGAACGATCACCACGCTGTCATCCGGTTGCGCGGCGAGCGTTTTCCGCAAGAGCGTTACAGCATCCTGCGCCTCGGTGCCATCCGTAATTCTGTGCGGATAAACATAGGAACCGTCTGGATTCTTGCGCTCCGAGGGAACCTGAATGAGAGGATCAGACGCGGGAGTTTTTCCATTCTTCACCATGCCGATGGGAATTTCCGGGCGCCCATAAAACGTGTTCACCAGATCCACATAAGGCGCGGCCCACTTGTTGTCTTTGGTGATGGTCACCGCCAGCAACCTGGCTTCGTGCCTGTTCTCGAATGCGTGAAGCATGGCAAGCGCCAAGGCATCGTCCACATCGTTGCCAATATCAGTATCAAAAATTATGTTGACGGGCGTCTGAGCAGTAGCAATGCTGGGCAGGAAGATAAGAAGCGAACAGAGCAAAATCTCTGCATAGAGTTTGCAGCGTGGCGTAAGGGAGCAGGACATTTTTCGTAGGAAGTATAACGGATAGGCGAAAAGGGTTTGTTCAGGGGGCATTCTTTTGCGGCAGGAACATCCTCTATGGCTGGTGCCAGGTCATCCTGACGACATCCTGAGTGCCGGCGTCCTTGAGCAGCAATGGCACGTCTTGCGGCGTGAGGGCAAGGCAAAAGCCGTAAACGCCGGTCATCTGAAATTTTTTCAGGTCCGCAATCTGCTCGATTTTTCCGCTGGGGACGGATACGCGATCAACCGACGAATTGGCGATTATGCGCAGGAAATAAATAAAGTGGCCGTCGTGAGACCATGAAGGATAGGCGACCAGTCCTTTGACCAGCGTCGTCCACTTGTGCATTTTGAAGTCAAAGAGCGCCAGACCACCCGAATCGGTGCGCAGAGCCGCGAGATATCGTCCATCCGGCGACCAACGGGGAGAAAACAGTCCTCGCGAGTCAGGCACGGACGTGATCTGCCCGCTCTTCATATCTAAGATTTGAAGAGGGCCATCCACAGCGGCGGATGCACCGAAGGCCAGCGAATTCCCGTCCGGAGAAAATGACGGATCAGTTTGCTGGCTGTCCTGGTTGGGCATTAAGAGTTGCGCCGCGCCGCCTGAAGCCGGGACCTCGTAAATGCGGTTCGTCGAGTTCGGCTGCCGATCGTAAAAAATAATATTCTTACCGTCCGCTGACCATTGCGGGAGAGCAGCGCGAACCGGCGAAGAAGTAAGCTGCATCTTTTCCGTTCCATCGAGTTTGCTTCGCCACAGGATTTCTTCCGGAAAAGAAATGTAGGCAACCCACTCTCCATCCTTCGAGAAAGCGACGTCCTGCGCTGAAATGCCGCCCAAAAAAGATTCAAATGTCTTTCCCTGTGCATCGTAGCGTTCGAGTTCTCCCCGCCGCAGACCCGCCACGGAAAAAAGCTCTTTACCGTCTTTGCCGGGTACAGGGTAGCGATATGAAACTGCTCCTGCCGTGAGCTCGACAGGTTCCTGGCTTACCTTATGAAGAAAACTGCTTGTCTCGCGCCGGGCCCAGATCTGCCTTTGCGACTCGAAAACGAAATAGTTGCCATCTGGCGTCCACACTCCGCAACATTCGCCTGCCCTCTCATGCCATCCGGCAAACATGGGGTGTAGGTTCGAACCATCTGCCGAGACCTCCCAGAGATGAGAGACGTTCGTTTTGGGATCGCTGAGGGTCAGGGCTATTTCCTGCCCGTCCGGCGACCACGCGGGCACCGTGTGGAGGTCCGCGGCAAGCGCAATCCGGCCTGGCAATTTGACCAACAGCCGTGAGCCGCTACCGTCGGCATTGGCCGTGTAGAGCGAATCACCGCTGGCGTAAGCCAGCCTCTGACCGTCCGGCGACCATGCGCCAGCCGTACCCTGGATATCGGCCAGTCGAATGGGCGAGCCTCCCAGCGTCGGTAAGGCCCATAATGGAGAAGGTGCCCCGGCAAGACCACTAACTTCTGCGGTCAGCAGCCTTGATCCGTCAGGCGATACGCTTTCGGCGCGCAATGTACCGCCTTGCGTATCGGCAGAAACCTGCGTTGGATTGCCTCCATTGACCGACATTTGCGACGCCCCGGCATTCCCATCGTCGAGATAGAGACGAGCGCCGTCGGTGCCATACAAAACCTTAGGCAGCGCATCGTTGGTGAGTTGCGTGTAGCCGGAGAGCGATGGCGGCGGCAGCGTGGGCCGGAACCAGTAAACGAGCGCCCCGATGACAACGAGCACCGCAACGGCCCCGGCGAACAACGCCTTCTTGTGCCTGCGGGCCAGTGTTGCGAATATCTGGGAGTCAGAGCTATCCGCGACTGGCGCGAGTTGAGGATATGCCGGTGCCGCGACAGAAGTGTTCGGGATTTCGCGTGCGGACGATTTCTGTGCTGCCCTTTCATGTCCGGAACCTATATCGCGTTTCAGGCGCTTCAAGTCGGCGCGGAGTTCCGACGCGCCCTGATAACGAAGATCGCGGTCTTTTTCCAGGCATTTGGTGATGATGCGATCAAACTCAGGCGGGAGGTTGGGGTCAAGCCGCGCTACGGGCGGAGGATTTTCCGCCAGAATCTTGTGGAAGATTACCGCTGTTGAGCCGCCGGCAAAGGGCTGGCGGCCGGTCACCATCTCGTATAAAACTACGCCGAAACTGAACAGGTCGGTACGGGCATCCACAAGTTCACCGCGCGCCTGCTCCGGAGACATGTAGGCGACGGTGCCCACGGTCGCGCCGGCGCTGGTGAGATCGTTGGCGGTAGCGCCAATGGTTGCGGCGCCTGCCGCGGAGGGAGATGGCAACATCGCTCCCGGGTCGCCGGAACCCGCCGCCGCGGTTAATTTTGCCAGGCCGAAATCAAGAATTTTGGCTTGTCCGCGCGAGGTGACGAAAATGTTGGCTGGCTTAATGTCGCGATGAACAATGCCTTTTTGGTGGGCGGCGTCGAGGGCGTCAGCAATCTGGATGCAGAGATCGAGCGTGTGTCCGGTTTCCAGCCGGCCGGCGGCGATCGCGTCCTTCAGCGTTTCGCCTTCCAGGCACTCCATCACAATAAAGTGCCGGCCCTGGTGCTCGCCGACATCGTAAATCGTGCAGATATTGGGATGATTCAGGCCGGAAGCCGCCTGCGCTTCGCGTTCGAATCGTTCCAGCGCCTGAGCGCCGCGAGCCAGTTCTTCAGGAAGGAATTTGAGCGCCACAAAGCGCTTGAGCCGCGAGTCCTCGGCCT
>JANWKU010000063.1 GCA_025451215.1 Terriglobales bacterium | reverse complement strand
TCAGAATGCTTTTGCAGATATCCGGCAACGAAGGGGCAGGTGACGTCCACTTTCAGATGGTGTTCTCGCGCGTAGTCAAGGGCACTCCTCACTAGGGCCGCTCCTGTGCCAGTCCCTTGAAGCGCTTCCGGCACTTCGGTTTCGACAAGTCCGAGCACGTGGCCGGTAAGAGTATAGAGGAGTGAGGCGACGTGGCCGCCGTGTTCCAGTTCAAAGCGGCCCGTGGTGACCAATTCGGCGGCCGGCTTCTCATGCTTGAATATTTTCATTTTGATAGTGCCGCCCACTCAATTCGGAGTTCTTCGTCGCCGTCGTCATAGACGGGTAAAAACCGCATCTTGGTCTCTTGCCCGCTTACAGTAAAGGCGAACTTGCAATTATTACGCACAAATGCGTTTGACAGGAGACCGCTGTAATTTTGTATGCGCAGATGAGACACGCCCCGCCCGAGTAAAAACTCGGGCAGGGCGCGTTTATGAGAGAGAGTGTTTGGGTCTGTAGCTTAAGCTTTTTGTTCAGCAGCGACGCTGGCGTGATGACGAACGTCAGAGCCGCGCACCCAGAAAATTACATCTTCAGCGATGTTGGTGGCGTGATCACCAATGCGTTCAAAATTCCTCGCGATTAGAAGAGCGTCGAGCGATTGTGGAATTACTTCCGGTGCCTCGTGCATGCGCTTCACGACTGCCTGGAATATCTCGCGGTTCATGCGGTCCACAATGTCGTCCATGCGCAGCACAGCTTCGGCCATGACGTCGTCGCCGGCGATAAAGGCCTCAAGCGCGCGGCGAATCATGCCGCCGGCCGCGCCGGAGAGGCGTGGAATATCCACCGGCAATTCGACCTCGGGCAGCCCTACCAGACTCATGACGCGTTCCACGATATTGACGGCCTGATCGCCAACACGTTCAAGATCGGCATTGATCTTGGTTACAGCGGTGATAAAGCGGAGATCCACGGCCATCGGTTGCTGCATGGCCAGCAAGTCGAGGGCGAGTTCGTCTATTTCGCGCTCAGCGAGATTGATGGCGCGTTCGCCATGGATGACCAGTTCGCACGACTTAAGATCGCGGAGTTGGTAAGCCTGCGTGGCCCGGTCAATGGCCTGTTCGGCCAAGCCGCCCATGGCCAGGAGTTTCTGCTTGAGTTGATCGAGATCTGCCTGAAAGCGTGTACGCATTATCCGAACCTGCCTGTGATGTAGTCTTCCGTGCGTTTATCGCGCGGCGTGGTAAAAATCTTTTCTGTTTTGTCGAATTCCACCAGCCTGCCCATCAGGAAAAATCCGGTGAACTCCGCAACGCGTGCCGCCTGCTGCATGTTGTGGGTCACAATCACGATGGTGTAGTGCTCTTTTAGCTGATAAATCAGGTCTTCCACTTTGGAAGTGGAAATCGGATCGAGGGCCGAAGCCGGTTCATCCATCAACATGACTTCGGGTTCCACGGCAAGCGCTCGCGCAATGCACAACCGCTGCTGCTGGCCGCCGGAAAGGCTGGCCCCAGATTTTGTGTTTAGCGAATCCTTTACTTCGTCCCACAAAGCGGCTTGGCGGAGCGAACGCTCCACGCTCTCGTCCAACTTGTGCCGGTTGCGAATTCCATTGAGCCGTAGCCCGGCTGCGACGTTGTCATAAATAGACATCGTGGGAAACGGGTTGGGTTTTTGAAACACCATTCCCACGCGTCGGCGCAACTCAACTGCGGGCGTTCCGTTTCCGTACACGTCCACGGTGCCAATGTTCACGCTGCCGGCAACGCGGGCGTTGGGCACGGTTTCGTGCATGCGGTTCAGACAACGCACGAAGGTGGATTTTCCGCAGCCGGATGGTCCGATGATGGCGGTTGCATGGTTCGGGGGAATGTCCAATGCTATGTCGTACAGCGCCTGGGTCTTGCCGAACCAGGCGTTCAAACCTTTGGCTTGGATGGGAACTCCCATAGTTAAACAGCGCCTTTCATGAGTCCACGGCTGGCGACCAGGCGAACAATGCCGATTGTCCCTACGATCAGCACAATAAGAACAAGCGCGCCTGCCCAAGCCTGACGATTTAATTCTTCAAATGCGGAAGTGGCGTAGTAGAAAATTTGCAATGGCAACGCGGAAGCCGGCTGGTTGGGAGAGACGCTCCAGAATTGATTGCCGAATGCGGTAAACATTAGCGGCGCTGTTTCTCCAGCCACGCGCGCAAAAGCCAGCATGATGCCCGTGAGAATTCCCGCAGTCGCGGTGCGCAACACGACTGAAACTGTGACGCGCCATTGCGAAATTCCCAACCCGATGGCAGCTTCGCGCACCGATTGCGGGACCATCAGAAGAATTTCCTCGGTGGAGCGAGTCACCGTCGGCACCATCATGATGCCGAGCGCGACGGCTCCGGAAAACAGGGAAAAATGTTTTTGCGTGACCACCAAAAGCCCCCACACGGTTGATCCGATCACGATGGATGGAACGCCGTTCAGCACGTCAGCGGTAAAGCGTACAACGTCGCCGTAACGATTGCGGCCGTATTCGGCCAGAAAGACGCCCGAGCCAATTCCCAGCGGAATACCGATTGCGCTGGCAATCAGCAGAATGAGCGCTGATCCTACGATCGCGTTGGCCATGCCGCCGCCGGCTTCGCCCACGGGTTTGGGGATCTGCGTCAGAAAGCTCCAGTTAAGAGCGCCGATGCCGCGATAGACGAGATAACTGAAGATGACAACGAGCGGCGTAACTACAAGAACGGCTGCGCAAGCCATTCCAATGGTGGCCGCGCTGTTGGCCACGCGCCTGCCGAAGCTGACTTTCCACGCGTGAGTTTCGTGACCGCTATGCTTATCGTTATCCAATGGCCCTCGCTGGCATACCGCGCGTTACGCTCCACACCAGCAACTGGGCGAGAGCGTTGACGATAAGAGTGATGATGAAGAGCGCCAATCCAATTTCCATTAGCGCGCTCAAATACAGGTTTCCAGTTGCCTCGGTAAATTCATTGGCGATGACGCTGGCCAGCGTATATCCGGGGGCGAAGAGGGATTTTGAAATCTGGGGAGAATTGCCGATCACCATGGTGACGGCGATGGTTTCGCCGAGAGCGCGGCCTAGTCCGAGAATGATGCCGCCCATGATGCCGGTGCGGGCGTTGCGCAGGACGCCGATGCGCAAGGTTTCCCAGCGCGTGGCACCGAGCGCCAGCACTGCCTCGCGCTGCTGACGCGGTACCGCAGTGACGACTTCGCGAGTGATGGAAGCGATGATGGGGACGATCATGATGGCGAGAATAATCCCGGCCGCCAGCATTCCCAGTCCGTAAGGCGCGCCTTCAAATAATCCCGTCCAGCCAAAGTTGTGCGCCAGCCAAGGCTCGACATAAGTGCGCAATATTGGAGCAAGGACGAAAATGCCCCATAGTCCGTAAATCACGCTGGGAATGGCGGCAAGGAGTTCCACGAGAAACGACAAAGTGGAGCGCAGAGGCCGCGGGCACATTTCGGTGGTAAACAAAGCCACTCCGGCGGCCAAAGGGACGGCGATGATGAGAGCGAGCAGCGAAGAAACCAGCGTGCCGTAAATAAATGGGAAAGCGCCGAAGTCGCCCGAGACCGGGTCCCAATTGCTGTGGACGAAGAAGCTTAGTCCGAAGGCGCGAAGGGACAATCTGGATTGCGAAACCAGCTCAATCACGATGAGCACGACGATGGCGAAGACCGACGCCGCGCAGCCCAGGACCAGTCCCTTGAATATGCGATCGGCAAAGCGCCCCGCAGGCGGGATTACCGGAGCCAGCCTCACCGCGGGTCTGGGTACTGCATGAACCGAATCTGCTCTTTCGGCAGCCGCTTTGGGTGGAGCGAAGGTTATTTTGGGCAGCGCTTCCATGGTCCTGACGCTACCAAAGCATTGTTAAATCAATATTAAAAAGCAGGTTTTGCAGTGCTTTTCAGCGTCATGACCCGTGGGAAGATCATCTGGTGTGCAGCAAATCAAAAAACAGGGCAAAAAGCGAACCGCCCGAGTGTGTCCGGGCGGTCTCTTAAGACTGAGGTACGATTTTCTAATGCATCTATAACTAGGTTAATTAATTTCCTTGACGCGATTGCGAACTTTTTCGGCAACCGACGCCGGCAACGGAGCATAGTCGAGACTGTTCGTCATCTCCTCGCCGTGGTCCAGCATCCAGTTCAGGAAATCGACTACAGCCGTACGTTTACCTGCATCGTTCCAATGCGCGGGAATCAAGAGCCAGGTGAAGCTCGCGATTGGATAGGCATTCGGTCCGGGAGCATTGGTGATTGAGACCCGGAAGTCGTCGGGCATTGTTTTTACTGAGGCGGCTGCAGCCGTGGTGGATTCAAGGCTGGCCTTAATAAATTTGCCCGCTGCGTTCTGCACTGTGCCGAACGTAATGTTGTTCTGCAAGGCGTAAATCAATTCGATGTATCCGAATCCACCTTCCATCTGCCGAATTTGACCCGCCACACCTTCATTGCCCTTGCCGCCAAGCCCTACAGGCCAGCGAACGGAGGTGTTCGTCCCCACCTGCGCTTTCCACTCGGGGCTGATCTTAGAAAGGTAATCAGTGAAAATGTAAGTGGTGCCGCTTCCATCAGAGCGATGGACCACGACAATTGGCAAGCTGGGAAACTTAATTCCGGGGTTGGCTTTGGCAATCGCGGGGTCGCTCCAATTCGAGATCTTGCCGAGAAATATTCCTGCCAACACTTGCGGCGTGAATTGAATGCTGCCTGTAACACCGGGAATGTTATAAGCGGGAACCACGGCCCCAAGCACGGTGGGGATGTGAAAAATTTTGAACTTGGCTTCTGCAAGTTGCTGGTCTGTCATGGGCCCGTCGCTCGCGCCAAAATCCACGGTTCCAGACATAAGCTGGCGAATTCCTGCGCCGCTGCCGACGCCCTGGTAGTTGATCTCAACGTCCGAATGAGCGTTGTGATATTCACTGAACCACTTCTGATAGATCGGGTTAGGGAAGGTCGCGCCTGCGGCATTCAGATTTTCGGCAACGGCAGGTCCAATCATCAGCACAACGGCGCACATCAACAGCAGAAAGCGTCGGATCACTCGTTTTCCTCCTTATGGAATCAGCTTATTTTTATGGAGACAGAGTTAAGGGACTGTTAATCCAATGTGAAAATCTGGTGAAAGGGGCAACGGAAGCGCGGAGTTGTGGCTGGGCGCGGAGTGGGAGAGTCTACTGCGTTTAGGGAAGTCTCAGCGGGATTGGGTAGCGGAAGCGGATTCCTCGTGGTGCACTGCATTGGCCGCGCACGGAAGGGTAAAGAGAAATGTTGATCCCTGGCCGACGACGCTCTCGATTCGCACCGTTCCGCCGTGATTCAGCACGATGTGTTTGACGATCGCCAGGCCGAGGCCGGTGCCGCCTGCTTCGCGAGAGCGGGCGCGGTCCACACGATAGAAGCGCTCGAACAGGCGTCCATGATGCTCGGCGGCGATACCGGGGCCTGAATCGCGGACATAGAATTCCAGTTGACCGCCCTCATTTTTTGTTTCTCTTACACCCAGCGTGATTTGCGTGTCGGCGGGTGCGTACTTGCACGCGTTTTCAATCAGGTTCGTGAACACCTGCTGAATCGCGTCCGGATCAGCAACCACCTGCTGATCGCTAGAGCGCTCAATTGATATTTTTTTCTGGTGTTGCGTGGCGCTTCCACGCAGGTTAATTTCCGCATCGATCAGCAAGGCGGAAGCGGGAATATTTTGGAGTTCCAACTTCCATTCGCCTGATTCCACTCGCGCTAGTTTCAAAAGGTCTTCAGTTAGGCGGGCCATGCGCGAAGCATTGCGCCGGATTACCAGCAAGAATTCGCGCACCGGGTCGTCAGTTTTGGGGGTCGAGTCGAGCAATGTCTCGGTGTAACCCTGAATAGAAGTTAGCGGCGTTCGCAGTTCGTGCGAAACGTTTGCGATGAAATCGCGCCGCGTCTTCTCCACGCGCTCTATGTCCGTAAGATCATGGAACACCAGCACCGCGCCGCTGGGCATGGGCGCGACCGTGCATTGGAATATGCGCCCTGGAGCGAGCATGCGTGCTTTGGCGCTGCGCGCGTCGTGCGCGGCGAGCGAAGCGTGGACGGCCTCCAGTACCTCGGGATCACGGACCATTTCGATGAGCGAATCGCGAATGCGAAGCTGGGGCACCAGGCGGCTGAACGCGCCATTGCTCCAAAGGACCTTTTGATCGGAAGAGATCGCGATGACTGGCTCTCGAACGCTGTTCAATAGAGTTTCAAATTGATTGCGGCTGCTTTCGAGCGCGTGGAACGTGTCTTCGAGGCGGCGCGCGGTCTTGTCGAGGGCGGCGGCGACCTGGCCGATCTCGTCGGAAGAATTGTCGGAGATGCGCGTGGACAATTCGCCTGAGGCCAATCCCTCAGCGAATAGCATGATTCTTCGTAAGCGCCGCACAATCAAATTTGCGGCGAGCATCGCCAGCAATATCGCAATGATCAGAGCCAGAGCGGAGGCTTCAATTAGAGTTTTTCTGACTTCGCTTACGGTCTCGCGTATTTCCGTCAGAGGATATGCCAGCCGGACGGCGCCGCCATGAATGGGAGCGGCGACATAGAGGAACTCAATTCCCAATGTATGGCTGCGGCGGGCGTTGCTCCCGGTGCGTCCCTGGAGTGCAGCAATGAACTCCGGCCGGGTCGCGTGATTCTCCATCTCCGGCGGGTTCGCTTCAGAATCGGCAAGCACCTTTCCTGCCCTGTTAATCACCGTAGCGCGGGCGTTGGCTGCTTTTGAAATCTCGCTGACATCCTGCGGTAAGCCGGGATGATTTACATCCTGGACTTCATGGGCAAACAGCTCCACTTTTTGCGTAAGACTGAGTGTGATCTGCTGGCGAAGAGAAGCTTCCCAGGAGCGGCGCACGGCGAAATCCAGCGTGATCGTGGCCACTGCGATCACGATGACCGCGGCGACCAGCAGCTTGAAAAAAATCCGCGTTCTCACAGATTCTTTGGGACCTCAAAACGGTATCCGACGCCGCGTACGGTCTTGATGTAAAGCGGCATCTCTGGCTCTGATTCTACTTTTTCCCTGAGCTTGCGGACATAGACATCCACGGAGCGTTCGCTGACAAAGTGCGTATCGCGCCATACCGCGTCGAGGAGATGGCCGCGCGTGAATACCTTTCCCTGATGACGGGCCAGGTGTTCCAGCAGCCGGAATTCGGTTGCTGTGGTAATGATGGCGTCGCCGCGCACGGTGACGATCATGGCATTGGTATCAATCTCAATGTGGCCCGCCGTAATCTTTGTCTTGTCCAGCGGCTTTTCAAAGCGGCGCAAAACGGCTTTTACCCTCGCCACCAGTTCGCGCGGGCTGAATGGCTTTGTAATGTAGTCATCGGCGCCCAACTCAAGGCCGCTGATGCGGTCCGCTTCCGCGCCCTTCGCCGTCAGAAAAATTACCGGGGTCGCCGCGAGGGCGCTGGACTGCCGAATTTGCCGGCACAATTCCATGCCGTCTCCGCCGGGCACCATGATGTCGAGGAGGAAAAGGACTGGCTGTTCTTTCTGAGCGTCGCTCAAAACGCCTGCTATGCGCGAGAAGATGCGCGTGACAAAACCAGCGGCTTCAAGGTGATGGCGCACCAGCCGCGCAATATCAACGTCGTCTTCAACGATAAAAATTCTTTGTTCCATCCTGTTTTGTGGCCCCACCTCGGGCCTCGGGCAAAGGATACACCGGCATGGTTAAGAAAACGTTAAAAGAAGATTGCTGGATGGGGAACAAGAGTATGGCTGGATGGTAAGTGCCCAGGTTCCCTTGCAGAACTATTACACAACCCTTGCAGTGAGCGGCGTAAGGCCTTACAATTAAAGTGTATTAAATTAGTCCTATTTGATGGTCGGCAGTAATAGTCTTATTTAGCAATGGTTTACGTATGATTCGCTTAGGAAAATTAACCGATTATGCTCTGGTTTTGATGAGCCAAATTGCGCGCCGTCCGGCTAGCGAATTACATACTGCGCGCGATCTTGCGGTGCAATGTCATCTGCCGCTGCCGACTGTAAGCAAGCTTTTGAAGACGCTGCTTCAGAGCGGATTGCTGGCTTCGCATCGCGGAGTGAAGGGCGGATACAACCTGGCGCGCGATCCGCATGCGATTTCGCTGGCGGAGATTATTTCGGCGCTCGAAGGACCATTCGGACTGACCGAATGCAGCACGGACGTTGGAGGGCTCTGCGACCTGGAGTCTTCCTGCGCGATCAAAGACAATCAGCGGATCATAAGCCAGGTGCTTCGCGGAGCGCTGGAAAGCGTGATGCTTTCCGATTTGACCCGGCCAATGCAGCTTACGGGGATTCGCGATAAACAAGGAAATCTGGTGCCAATGGCAAGCGCCGCAGGGAGAATGCAATGAGCTCAAGTGTAGATACCTTTCGTGAACTGGCCCAGCAGGATTACAAGTGGGGCTTTGTCACCGACATTGATGCTGACCGCTTGCCGAAGGGCTTGAGCGAAGAGACCGTTCGTGTGATTTCGGCCAAGAAGCAGGAGCCGGAATTCATGCTGGAGTGGCGGCTGAAAGCGTATCGGCATTGGGCGAAGCTGGAAAAAGAGCAGGCTGAGCCGAAGTGGGCCAATGTGAAATTTCCGCCCATCAATTATCAGGACATTATTTATTATTCGGCGCCCAAGCAGAAGCCGAATTTAAAGAGCCTGGATGAGCTTGACCCGGAAATTCTCCGCACCTACGAGAAACTGGGCATTCCTCTGCAAGAACAAAAAATGCTGGCGGGAGTGGCCGTGGACGCGGTGTTTGACAGCGTCTCGGTAGCAACTACTTTTAAAGCGAAGCTTGCTGAGAAGGGTGTGATCTTCTGCTCATTTTCGGAAGCGGTGCAGAAGCATCCTGAGCTGGTGAAGAAGTATCTTGGCTCGGTCGTTCCGCATACGGACAATTTCTTCGCCGCGCTGAATGCGGCGGTGTTCACCGACGGTTCATTCGTGTATGTGCCGAAGGGCGTGCGCTGTCCGATGGAACTTTCCACATATTTCCGCATCAATGCTGCGGAAACTGGGCAGTTTGAGCGCACCCTGATTGTCGCCGATGAGGGAGCTTACGTCAGCTATCTCGAAGGCTGCACCGCGCCGATTCGTGATGAGAATCAATTGCACGCGGCGGTCGTTGAGCTTGTGGCGCTCGACAATGCGCAGATTAAGTACTCCACCGTTCAGAACTGGTACCCCGGCGACAAGAACGGTAAAGGCGGAATCTACAACTTTGTTACGAAGCGTGGAAATTGCAAGGGCGTGAACTCCAAAATCTCCTGGACGCAGGTGGAGACCGGCTCGGCGATCACTTGGAAGTATCCGAGCTGCATTCTGCAGGGTGACAATTCCGTCGGGGAGTTCTATTCCGTCGCGCTGACCAACAACTATCAGCAAGCCGATACGGGTACGAAGATGATTCATTTGGGGAAAAATACGAGTAGCACGATTGTGTCGAAGGGAATCTCTGCTGGACATGGTCAGAACACCTATCGGGGACAGGTAAAGATCCAGAAAGGTGCCACGGGCGCGCGCAATTATACGCAGTGCGATTCGCTGCTGATTGGCGATAAATGTGGAGCGCATACATTCCCCTACATCGAAGTGAAAAACTCCACGGCGCGCATGGAGCATGAAGCTTCCACGTCGAAAATTGGAGAAGATCAGCTTTTCTATCTACAGCAACGCGGACTGAAGGCGGAAGATGCGGTCTCCATGATCGTGAACGGCTTCTGCAAGCAGGTGTTCCGCGAGTTGCCGATGGAATTTGCGGTGGAAGCGCAGAAGCTGCTGAGTGTGAGTTTGGAAGGTAGTGTGGGGTAAGTCGCTTTCAAGATTCGTTAGTGCGAAGGAAAAACCAGAATGAGTTTGCTCGAAATCAAAAACCTGCACGTCAATGTGGCAGGGCACGAAATTCTTAAAGGCATTGACCTCACCATCAATGCCGGCGAAGTGCATTCCATCATGGGTCCCAATGGATCCGGGAAGAGCACGCTGGCGCAGGTTTTGGCGCGCCGTGAAGCGTATCAGGTAACGGACGGTCAAATCTTATTTGACGGCAAAGATCTGCTCGAGATGAAGCCGGAAGTCGCGGCCTGCGAAGGCGTCTTTCTGGCATTCCAATATCCCGTGGAAATTCCCGGCATCGGAAATACCTATTTTTTGCGCTCGGCGCTTAATGCCATCCGAAAATATCGCGGCCTGGAAGAGATGGACGCGATGGATTTTCTGCCGATGTTCCGCGAAAAGCTCAAGCTGCTGGAAATGGACGACAAGCTGATCAACCGTTCGGTGAATGAAGGTTTTTCGGGTGGCGAAAAAAAACGGAATGAAATTTTGCAAATGGCGATCCTCGAGCCGAAGCTGGCTGTGCTGGATGAAACCGATTCCGGCCTGGACATTGATGCGCTCCGCATTGTCGCCAGTGGAGTGAATTCCTTGCGTAGCAAAGACCGCGCCATGCTGGTGGTCACGCACTATCAGCGGCTGCTCAACTACATCGTGCCGGATTTTGTCCACGTCCTTGTGGACGGTCGCATCGTCCGCTCAGGCGGGCCGGAACTGGCGCTGGAGCTGGAAGACAAGGGCTACGGCTGGATTGAGGCTGAGGCGAAAGCCCCAGCTTCCGTGTAGGAGCATCCGTGACGACGGCCATTCAAAATGTCGAGAGCTATCTGGAAAGCTTCACTGAGTTTGAGAAATCATCTTCAGGAAGCAATCTTCCCTGGTTGCGCAGACTCCAGGAAGACGCCTTCGCGCGCTTCTGCCAGACGGGATTTCCAACCACGCGTGATGAAGACTGGCGTTTTACGAATGTCTCCGCGATTGCGCGCACCGCGTTTTCTCTTGCCGAAAAGGGTAAAGGTCGGGTTTCTGATTCCGACTTGAAGCCGTGGCGCGTGGAAGATGCTGCCGCGCAGTTAGTATTCGTAGATGGACAGTTTCGCGGCGATCTATCCGCGCTTGGAACTTTGCCCGCGAGCGTTAGCATTCTCAGTCTGAAAGAAGCGATCGCCAAGAATCCCTCGGCCCTGGAAGCGCATCTTGGCCGGCATCTCGATATTCAGCGAGATGCATTTAGCGCGTTGAATACGGCATTCATTGAAGACGGTGTATTCGTTCATGTCGCCCGCGGTGCTACCTTAGATCAGCCAATCCATTTACTGTTTGTGTCCACTACCGCGGGTTCTCCGCGCATGGTGCATCCTCGCAATCTTTTGATTTTTGAGAAAGAAACCCAGGCGACTGTAATTGAAGAATATATCTCGCTGGGCGGCGGTACGGTATTTTGCAACAGCGCGACGGAATTGATTGCTGGCGATAACGCGCACGTCTCGCATTACATGATTGAGCGCGAAGATAAAGACGCCTTTAACATTTCCACTTTGCGCGTTCAGCTCGGACGAAGCACGAACGTCGCCTCGCATTCGCTATTGCTTGGCGGCGGACTGGTCCGCAACAACGTCCATCCCGTGCTGGCGGGTGAAGGCGCGGAATGCCTGATTAACGGATTGTTTGTCGGCAATGGCAAGCAGCATCTCGATAACTACATGCACGTTGAACACGCCAGCCCGCATTGCGCCAGCCGACAGTTCTATAACGGAATTCTTGATGGTCATGCACACGGCGTTTTTCACGGACGCATTGTTGTCCACAAAGACGCGCAGAAAACCGACGCCAAGCAGACGAACCGCAATCTACTGCTCTCTGATGACGCGCAGATTGACACCAAGCCGCAGCTGGAAATTTATGCCGACGACGTGAAGTGCACGCACGGCGCAACCATTGGGCAAATTGAAGAGAACGCATTGTTCTATTTGCGCTCGCGTGGGATTGACGAGGTCTCGGCGCGCAGATGTTTGCTGATGGCTTTTGCCGGCGAGTGCCTGGACCGCATGAAGCCCGGGGCCGCGCGAGATCACTCAGAGCGTTTGATTCACGAGCATCTTTTGACAATCGCAAACCAATTGCCAGCCGCCACGCCGTCGAAAGGCAAAGCGCCGCGCAATTGGGAGGAGGTGGGATGAAAGCATCACCTCAAGAAATTGCGTCTGGCCTGGATGTTGAGCGGATTCGCGCGGACTTTCCCATTCTGCGGCAACAAGCACACGGACATCCGCTTGTTTATCTCGACAATGCGGCTACCTCGCAGAAGCCAAAAGCTGTGATTGACGCGATTGTCCGCTATTACGAGCGCGACAATGCAAATATTCACCGCGGCGTGCATTATCTTTCGCAGCAGGCCACCGAAGAGTTTGAGGCCGCGCGCAAGGCGGTGCAGTTGTTCCTGCATGCGGCGCGTCCCAGCGAGATTATTTTTTTACGCGGCGCGACTGAAGCTATCAATCTGGTCGCTCAAACCTATGGCCGCGTCCACGTTGGAGCCGGAGACGAAGTGCTCATTACTGCCATGGAGCACCACTCCAACATTGTTCCCTGGCAAATGCTTTGTGATGAAAAAGGTGCGAAGCTGCGGGTTGCGCCCATTAACGATCATGGGGAATTGATTCTCGAAGAGTTCGAACGGCTGCTGGGGCCGCGTACAAAAATCGTTGCCATTGGTCATGTGTCGAACGCGCTCGGCACTATCAATCCCATCGCCAAGATCATTAAGATGGCGCATGCGAAAAACGTTCCCGTTCTTGTGGACGGCGCGCAGGCGGTTCCTCACGTTGCGGTAAATGTGCAGGAACTGGATTGCGATTTCTATGTGTTCTCCAGCCACAAGCTTTATGGGCCGACGGGAGTCGGAATTCTGTACGGCAAGCAGGCTTTGCTGGAAGCGATGCCTCCGTATCAGGGTGGCGGAGACATGATCAGCTCGGTGACATTCGAGAAGACGACCTACAACAAGGTCCCGCATAAATTTGAGGCGGGCACGCCCGACATGTCAGGCGCGGTTGGTTTGCGGGCGGCAATCGAATACCTCAATAAACTCGGCATGGAGAACATTGCCGCACACGAACACGAATTGCTGGAATACGCTACGCAGAAAGTCTCCGCGATTCCCGGGGTCCGCATCGTTGGCACGGCCAAAGAAAAAGCTGGAGTGCTTTCGTTTGTGATCGAAGGCGTCCATCCGCACGACATCGGCACGATTCTTGACCAGGAAGGCATTGCTATTCGCACCGGCCACCACTGCGCGCAGCCGGTGATGGAGCGTTTTGGAATTGACGCGACTGCTCGCGCCTCTTTTGCCCTGTACAACACGAAAGAAGAAGTCGACGCGCTGTTGCGGGGCATCAAAAAGGTGGAGGAGGTTTTCGCCTAATGGCTGATTTGCGCGATCTCTACCAGGAAGTAATTCTGGAGCACAGCAAGGCGCCCCGCAATTATCGCGAACTGAAAGCCGCCGACCACAAAGCGGAAGGCTTCAATCCGCTCTGCGGTGATCGCTTCACCGTCTTTCTCGAAATGGACGGAGATTCCATTAAGGACATTGGCTTTCAGGGCTCGGGTTGTGCGATCTCCAAAGCTTCGGCATCAATGATGACGCAGAGCTTGAAAGGCAAGACCCGGAAGGAAGCTGAGGAGTTGTTCAATCGCTTTCATGGAGTGGTCACGGGTCAGTCGGCAGAAAATGGCGATGAGCCCGCCTTGGGCAAGCTGGCAGTCTTTTCTGGAGTTTCAGAATTTCCCACGCGAGTAAAATGCGCGACGCTCGCCTGGCATACGCTGACGGCGGCGCTCGAAGGAACACAGGAAGCTATTTCTACCGAGTAAAAACTGAAGGCGCGGGACCAATTTTTATGCGCGAGCTAATCATTCTAAATCGCGATTGCGACGCCATTGAGATTCCGAGTGGAACTAAGCGCGTGCTTCCCCACCTTACGAAAGTTAGCATTTCACAATTTTTGGGGAGCAGTTACACCGTGATTGCCGACATGGGTTATATGTGCCGGATTGACGCGAAAGATGCGGATGCTCTCGGCCTTACTCCTCCAGAAGAAAAAGAACTAGCCAGCCAGGTTTTCAGCGAGCAGATGGTTTGGGATGAGCTGAAGACAGTTTTTGATCCGGAAATTCCCGTCAATATTGTTGACCTCGGACTTATCTACGCTTGCGAGATCATGCCACTCGATCAGGGCGGTAAAAAAATTGATGTAAAGATGTCTCTTACGGCGCCCGGCTGCGGCATGGCCAGTGTTTTAAAAGCGGATGTGGAAACGAAGCTCGCGCGGATTCCCGAAGTCAAGGAAGTAGCTGTCGAAGTTGTGTTCGAACCGCCGTGGAATGCAGGCCGGATGTCGGAAGCTGCAAAACTCCAGCTAGGCTTCGATCTCGACTACGGCACCACGCCTGCGGCTGGCATGTCCCGATAGTTCCAGCATTCACGCCGCTTCGCGTTCTCCCAGCGCTTTCGCTTCCGGATGCCCGTTTTGCGCCGCCGCATGTTCGATCTCCGCATTGATTTTGCCGCCCAGCAAGAATGCGAACCCGGCAACGTAAAGCCACACCAGCAGCAAAATCACCGCGCCCAACGAGCCGTAAGTCCTTCCATAAGTATTGAAATAGTGTAAATATGCGCGGAATCCCAGCGATGCCATCAGCCACAGAATTACTCCCAGGAGCGAGCCGGGAGTGATCCAGTACCAGTGCTGTTCTTTCAGGTCGGGTCCGTAAAAATAGATCAGCGAGAAGGAAATGACTACGAAAAGCAATGCCACGGAATACTGGAAAATGTCCCATGCCGTAATCAGCAAGGCGAAATGCAAATGCGCTCCTACAAAATCAGCAATCACATCGCCCACGAGCACAAGGATGAGGGCCGAGATCGTCAAAATTGAGATCGCTATGGTCAGAACAAGGGCAAGGAACCGCACTTTGATCCAGGACCTCCGTTCGCTGACGCCATAGGAACTGTTCAGTGCGGAGATGATTGAGGACATTCCGCCGGAGGCAAACCACAATGCAGAAACGATTCCAAAGGCAATTTTCCCACCGCTAGTGTTACGCGCAATCTCATCAATGGTTTTGTTAACCAGATGAAAGGCCGGCCCTGGAAGAACTTTGGAGAGATACAAGAAAAGGTTGGCCTTCAATTCGCCTCCACGGGCGGCGAACAGGCCGAATAGTGAGACAAAAAACATCAGCAGCGGGAAAAAAGCGAGGATGAAATTGAAGGCCAACCCTGATGCCTGGCTCGAAACGTCGCCCTCCATGATTTCTTTCCATGCCACGCGCGAAAGTTGGCGCCAACCTAAACCGCCAAGGTGCCAGATCGATGCTAGCTGCTCCTTGCCACTGAGTTTGGACGTCGTCATGTATTTGTCTAACAAGACTATAAACCCGCACGATTTAGATTCGGAGTTGTGATGTGAGTTGTACCTCGCGTGGAAGGAATCACGCCGAAGCAAAACTAAAACTACAAGCTATCCAAAAATACAGGTTATATGGGACGACGCTTAGCCAGAGGCGGCTTCTCCGCTGAGCGTACGGTGGGAAGAGATTTGCGGTAGCGAAATCTCAATATCCTGAACAGGGACGCCGTCTCGAAAGGTCACGTATTTTCCTGAAATGGCCGGAACGCGCTCGCCAGGCACGAGGATGCCGACCAGATTCAGCGGATCGGCGGCGGAGATGGTAATCAGTTCACCGGTCGCGGGCATTTTGCGCGCGGCACGCAGAGATTCCACCGCAACCGGCAAGGCAAATTGTTCGCCAAGGAAGCCATTTACGAAGCGGCCACCGCGAATTTCTCCGCGATCTTCCAAGCGGCGAAACGCGATTTGGAGTTCGCGCCATTTGGGAAGGTTGCTCTCCCGCGCCAGCACATCGCGGAAGACTACGCCGTAACGCTTAAGCAGCATCCAGCATGCGGCTTCGACTGCGCGATTGCGGTCAGGTTCAGGGTCGGCGTGGAGGATTGCCCAGCGTCCGGCGGCGTGCCGGGGCCGTGCGGTCTTGCCTGATCCATGGCCTGCCCGACGTTTGGGATCAATTAAAGAGCGAAGATTGTCGAAACCATCCGCCGTTACAACGCCGGCGGCAACCAACTCCCATAGCGCCGTCTCGACTTCAGCTTTGAGCTTTTCCGTGGCGCGCACGATGTCGGCGAAGAAGGAGGCTCCGCGTTGCTTCAGGAATTCCAGAACCCCCCGAGCGCCTCCACTCAATCCACGGGATTCGGGTTTGTCCGCATCCGGCTGATGAGGTGATGGCGACATCCAGGCCGATTCTTCGCGCACGAAAAATGTAATGGGCGCAACGCTGGTGGGAATCACACGACGTTTTCCGGCGGCGGAATCTTCCAGCGTGGCCGGATGCGGAGAGAGTCTTCCCCAACCAACCGCGCCGGTAAGGCAAAGCTGGTCTAAAGTTTTGGAATCATAATTTGCGATGCGCGTCCCAAGCACATGCCGCTCCCAGGCGTTCGCGGGAACCTCAAACCCCTGAAGTTGTTTGATGATGTCCAGTGTGCCGCGCTCCCCTTGCAACTGTGCTCCCGGAGCGATGTGCTGCCAACGCAGCAGCCAACGCATGAATTGCGCAGCGGTCACGGGTTCGATTTGCTTGCGCAGCGTGGCAACCGTAAGGCGATGAATACGGGCCAAGAGACGGCGTTCGCACCATTCAGTGGCTTCGATTTTCGGGTCGGTAAATTTCCCGCGTAGAATGGCTCCGCTGGCTTCCATCCGTAGCAATGCTTTTTCAACATCTGAAGAGGGAAGTCCCAGCAAACCGCCCAGTTGTTCGGCGGTAGTGGGTCCCAGGTGCGTCATCCATCCAGTGACGAGAGCAAGCAATGCATCATCACGGTTTGCAATGGAGGCGCGAGCGTCCCCGCCCGCGCGTACTTCTGGAATGTTCGCTTCAAATTCCGCACTCGCGAATAACAACCTGAATGTCTCAGTGCGCTCCGCTGCGACCCAGTAGATGCGATCATTGATAGCCGCTTTCGTGACGCGGTTCTGCTGCGCGAGGCGTTCGTAGTGCATTCCCCAGTTGAGTAACGGGTCGCGCTGCACGGGCGGGACGCCCGCGCCTACATCGAACGCAAGCTTCTCTGGTAACGCGACCAGGGTATGCAGAACGTCATGGAGTTCGTCGGCGTCGCGCACATCCGGCCACGCTTCTTCCCGGACTTGCTCGATCGCAGCCGAATCAAGTTTGCCGACCTCTTCCAGCACCGATTCCGGCAGAATACGCCGCATTTCGACGGCGCGCGCGCGGCGTTCTTCGAGAGGCGCGTCATCGAGATAAGCATAGGGATTCGCGTTCAGAATTTCGTGGGAGAACTGCGACGGCACAGGCGTATCCACGGCGATGCAGCGAATGCCGCCGTCTTCCATTCGCCGCAGCAATTCTTTTAAGCCTTCGATGTCCATCGCCTCGGTAAGGACATCTTTCATGACTTCATCCACAAGAGGATGATCGGGAATCTTGATGTCGTCGTCGATATTTTCCTGGCAGGCGGCAACATCGGGAAACACGGAGGCCAGAAGATCGTCAGAGCGCATGCGCTGAATCTGCGGAGGAACTTTCTTCCCGCCCTGAAAGCGCAGCAACGCGAGGGCGCGGTTCGCGTCCCAGCGCCAGCGAGTGCCGAAAATAGGAGACGCCAGCGCGGCCTGCTCCAAAATGGGTTGCACCGTGTCCGCGCTCAGGAAATGAAAGACGTCGGCAAGCGGGAAGCTGTGCTGCTCAGCGAGGGCGATGTTCAATCCATTGTCGGTGGCCGCGGCCTGCAATTCAAAGTTGAAGCTACGGCAAAAACGTTTGCGCAGTGAAAGCCCCCAGGCTTTGTTAACGCGGCCGCCGAACGGCGCGTGGATCACCAATTGCATGCCGCCGCCTTCGTCAAAAAACCGTTCCGCAATAATTGTCTGTTGCGTGGGGACCGCGCCCAGCACGGCGCGTCCCTGCAAAACATAGTCAACCGCTTGCTCCGCACCCGAGCCATCGAGACCGCATTGCTCCTGCAGCCAAGCAACGGTTTCCATCACTTCCGGCAGATTTCGTGAGCCGGGCGTTGCCATCACATTAGGTAGGCGGTCGCTGATTTCCTGCCGCAAGCCGGCGATGTGCGCGGAAAGTTCCTGTGTTCGAGCCGGAGCCTCGCCCAGCCAGAAGGGAACTGTAGGAGGAGCGCCATGCGCATCTTCTACGATCACTCGGCCGGATTTGCCTTCTATTCGGCGAATCCGCCAGGATGCATTTCCTAAGAGCACAATGTCATCGCGATTGCTTTCCACCGCGAAATCTTCGTCCAGGGTGCCAACTACAGTTCCTTCAGGCTCGGCGACGACTGTAAAAAGCGCAGTCTCTGGAATGGCTCCGCCGCTGGTGATGGCAGCCAACCGCGCTCCGCGGCGGGGGCGCAACTTTTTGTTTACGCGGTCATGATGAATGTATGCGCCGTAACGGCCACGGCGGGAGGCAATTCCCTCGGAGAGCATTTCAAGGATGGCTTCGTAAGACTGGCGTGAAAGATTGCGATACGGATAAGCGCGCCGCACGAGCGCGAACATATCATCCTCGTCCCACTCTTCAGAGGCGCAGGCAGCAACGATCTGTTGCGCGAGAATATCGAGCGGCGCTTCCGGAATGATGAGGCGATCCAAATCTCCTTCACGAATCGCGCGAACCAGGGATGCGCATTCGAGCAGATCGTCACGAGTAGTGGCGAAGAATCGGCCCTTCGGCACGGCCCCGCGCCAGTGACCCGAACGGCCCACGCGTTGCAGAGCCACGGCAATCGCACGCGGAGAGCTGATCTGCACGACCAGATCGACGGTGCCGATATCGATTCCCAGTTCGAGCGAGGCCGTAGCCACCAGAACTTTGATCTCGCCATTTTTCAACTTATTTTCTGCCGTAAGGCGCAGCTTGCGTGAGAGGCTGCCGTGGTGCGCGGCAACATTGTCTTCCCCCAATCTTTCAGCCAGATTGTGCGCGACACGCTCCACCAGTCGCCGCGTGTTGACGAACAGAAGGGTCGAACGATTCTGCTCGACCAGTTGCACCAGCCGGTCGTAAATTTCGTCCCACATTTCATTCGTGGTAATCGGGCCGAGTTCGCTGGAGGGAACTTCTACGGCCAGATCGAGCGTTCGCTTATGGCCGATATCCACTATCACAGGATCTGGACGGGGCTTTTCAGGACGGCCATTGCCTGTAAGAAAGTGCGCGACTTCTTCAATGGGTTTCTGCGTGGCGGAAAGGCCGATGCGCACTGGCACGCGATGGGTAAGCGCCTCCAGCCGTTCCAGAGAGAGTGTGAGATGTGCGCCGCGCTTGTCGTCGGCGACCGCGTGGATTTCATCCACAATAACGGTTTCGATGTCGCGAAGAATCGCCCGGCTCTTCTCCGCAGTGAGCAGAATGTAGAGCGACTCAGGAGTCGTAACCAGAATATGCGGGGGACATTTCAGCATGGCCCGACGGTCCGCGGCCAATGTGTCGCCGGTGCGAACAGCGGTGCGAATCTGAGGCATCAGAAGGCCGCGTTGGCCGGCCATCTGCAGGATTTCTCCCAGAGGGCCCTCTAGATTTTTTTGAATGTCATTGCCCAGCGCTTTGAGCGGGGAAATATAAAGCACTTCCGTGCGGTCGCTCAGATCGCCAGCCAGCGCTTTTCTCACCAGACGGTCAATACAAGCCAGGAACGCGGCCAACGTTTTGCCGGAGCCCGTGGGGGCTGAGATCAGCGTCGTTCGTCCCGCGAGAATATGCGGCCAGCCCTGCTCTTGCGGCTCGGTTGGCGTGCCGAACTTGTTGACAAACCACTCCTGCACCAATGGATGGGCCCATGCGAGGGAGGAGGGTACGGAAGACATGGAAACTCATTTTACCATGTTTACTTTCGTGAATTGTTCGCCATAAGAACCAGACATGGCTAAAATAGCTTGTCAGTTAGAGTGAGTGAGTGTATGGTGTGTAAATGGAGAAGGAGAAAGTTATGACAATTGCAGACGCTGCCTGGCTCGCCACAGCTTGCTTACATCGAGGAAATCCTGCGGCGATGGATTTTTCGGTTCAAGAAATAATCGGGAAGGCGAAGCAAGAAGGGTTCGTTGAAGGTTCTAAACCTGGACTTCAAGTGCATGTTTCCAAGCATTGTGTCGCGAACAAGTCAGCTAATCCCGCGCGTTATCGAATGTTGTACAAGACAACGCGCGGACGAAGACGTCTCTATAAGGAAGGCGATGAGTGCCATCCTGACCGCAAAGAAGGAAGAATCCACCCCCTAAAAGAAGACTTGCCTGCGGCGTACGCGACGATCTTGGATTGGTACGATTCGGTGTACTCGAAGCAAGCAAGTCAGAGCATCGTGAACTCGCGAGTGAGTCTCCCTGATCGAGGAAACCGTCAATCCCCGGAAATGCAAGTGATATCGCACAGCAGTCCTGCAGATGAACTTCTAAACATGATGTCGGAGCATGCGATCGTGAATATCGCAGGAGAAATTATCATTCCGGATCGCTTTCGCAAAGAGCTTGAGCTTGAAGCAGGTACAAGGATTGCTATCTATCGCGAGAAGGACTATTTGGTCCTGCAGCCGATCAATAAGGCTTTTATTCATAGTTTTGTTGGCTGTTGCAAAGGCAAAGACTCTTTGGTCGAAGCGCGCGAACGCGAACATCGGATGGAGGAATGAGCCGAACTTACGTTCTGGATGCAAATGCGCTTTTAGACTTCCTTGAAGCTGGGCCAGGCTGTCAAAAAGTGAAAGAGTTGCTGGATAGTTCGCTCCGGCAGCAGTCCATAATCCTGGTTTCTGTTCTGAACTGGGCCGAAATTTTCTATCTTCTGTGGCAGCGGCGTGGCGAAGAGATGGCGCGAAAAGCAATGACAGGTCTCTCGCAACTTCCCTTGGAGATTGTTTCCGTTGACGTTTTCTTAGCGCTCAAAGGGGGGGAGATTAAAGCGCTGCATAAGATTCCTTATGTAGACTGCATTGCCGCCGCTCTAGCCATCCTTAATCATGCCATTTTAGTCACTTCCGACCGCGATTTTGAAAAGTTAGGGCGTCGCATTCAGGTTTTGTGGCTCGCGCGCCCCTGATGCTCGAATGCTAAAATCTCCGCAATGAGCAAATCAAGATCCGCAATAGCCCGCGCAAAAAAAATCAAATTACTGCTTTTCGATGTGGATGGCGTCCTCACGGACGGCAAGCTTTTCATCTTTCCTGCGCCCGCGGGAACGCAGCAGAGCGTATTGGAGCAATCCGCGAAGCATGGCGGCAGCGGCGGTTTCGGGTTGCACAGCCAGACTTTGATTGAGGCCAAGGGCTTCCACGCGCACGATGGTACCGCGATTTCGCTGGCGCGCGCCGCAGGCATCAAGACTGGTCTGATAACCAAGCGGATTTCAGAAACCGTCGCGCTCCGGGCGCGTGATTTGAGGCTGGAGCATGTACACCAGGGAATTCAAGACAAGAAAACTGTCTTTGAGCAAATTCTGAAGCAAGAAGGGCTTTCCGCGAGCGAGGCTGCTTTTGTAGGCGATGATGTGATTGATTTGCCTGTTATGTGGAACTGCGGGTTTGCCATCGCCGTGGCGAATGCCCGGGCGGAAGTAAAGCGCGACGCACACTATGTGACGCCGAATTCGGGTGGAAACGGCGCTCTCCGCGACGCGGTCGAATACATTTTGAAAGCGCAGGGAAAGTGGAAGCAGGCTGTGACCAGCTACATCGGGGAGAGAAGCCCGAAGGCCAAAGCTTAATTCTTCTGGAACTCCAATAGCCCATAGTGCGTATTCATTGGAGTATGTTCAACATTAAACAAATTCATCTGGATTTAAACGTCCAAAGCTTTCTGCGAGGATGGCAATATTCCGCATTGCTCCTCAGCGTCTTTTTATTGGTAGGAGAATTGATAGGCCAGCAAATAGCGGCAAAGAGTCTATTTGTTCCTCAAACTCAAGAAAAAACATTGGATGGATCAGCCGTCAATTTTCCAAACAATGGAAAATCACTTCTCTTATTAATTGGATTTACCCACAAGAGCGATACGCAGTGCGACGGCTGGAATCGAAAGCTCAAGACTTCTTATATGCACAATCCGAAGGTGGCCTACTACGAGATGGCGGACTTTCAGGGAATGCCGTCAGTAATGATGTGGATGATCTCGCATGGATTGCATCGGAAAATTCCAAAGGATGAACAATCGTATTTCGTGACATTTTTCCATCACGAAGATGAATGGAAAAAATTAGCGGGTTACTCTACGCCGGCGGACGCTTATCTAATCGTTGCCACTGCCGATGGACGCGTACTTTGGCAAACCCATGGCCCACAAACGGACGCAAATTATGCAGAATTGCAGCATGCACTCCAAAATGCTGCAAACTAACCAATACCCTTACATTTATTAATGGAAAATTCAGGATGCCCGACTTTATCCCCACCGGCTGTTTGCTTGGGGCGTGCTCGGGTCAACAGCCGGTGGGCTACCGTTTCTCCTTACTCACCCTGTTGTTTTCAGGAGCAATTATTTATATAGAAACACAAAATGCGAGAAAAGTTGTTTTTTAATTAATTCTTTTTTGGTCCCTCAGAAAAATCATTGAACCATGCCCTCGCACTTTCAGCCAAAAGCGTTTGTCCAATCGGTAAATTTAGGGGCTAATTTGGCAAAGCGGCTGGGCGGTTCTTCATCAGTTCGGCAAAGCGCGGGTCTTTTCGCAAATTGGCGAACTCTTCATCTTTGTAAACGGCGTTTATTTCCTTATAGTCATTTTCCATGGCGCGCCGCAGACACAGTAGGGCCCGGTTCGAATCTCCACTTTTTGCATACAATTTGGCCAAAACATATTGGAAATGGGCGCGGTCCTGGGGTGAGGACATTTGCGCCGCTATGCCGAATCGCGAAGGCCGCACGAATAAATCCGGATCGAGTTGCAAGGCGTGGCCGTAAGCTTCATTCGCATGCTCCCATTTCTTTTCTGAAAAATAGACGGCACCCAAATTGCTATAGAAGGATGCGTCCTCCTCCAACTTAATGGCTTTCTTGTATTCTTTGACCGCGCCGCCGTACTTTCGTTCTTCATAACGCGCCGCACCAAGATTATTGTGCGCGGCTGCCATTTTCGGATCCAGCTTTATCGCGCGTTGAAAATAATGGACGCTTTCGCCCACGTGTTCACCCTGCAATTCCGACATACCGGCTTTGTTGTTGAGCTTGGCGGAATCAGGCTCTTTTTGCAGCGCCGCACGGTAAAAATCGAGCGCATCAAAAAATAACTTTTGTTGCCGAAGGCTGTCCCCCTGATGTTCCAGCTCCTCCACCGTCGCATTCGCGGATGGAATAGTCGTGGGCTGCGTGATAGGCGGTTTTACTTGTAAACGGTCAGCGGGAGTGTCTTGCGCGTAGCCAAAAGGTATTTGCAGCGCCAAAGCTAGCGTCCAAACGGATAGACGGGCCATAAAATCCTCCCGATAGCGACTCGAGCATAGCCGCTGTCGTCAATCCTCTTCAAGCCCAAACTTCAAATTTCGATTGTTATTGCGGTGGGTTATTCCCACCGTCCTTTGAGGGCTTGGATGAAGGGTTAGATGACTTGTCGTCTTTAAAGATATCCGCAATTTTGCCCAATATCCCTTTTTTCTTTTGCGGATCGTTGCTTTG
>JANWKU010000062.1 GCA_025451215.1 Terriglobales bacterium | reverse complement strand
AGAAGACAATGCAAATAGGGGTTTACGGCGCAGGATACCTGGGGACAGTCATCTCAGCCTGCCTTGCCGACTTCGGGACTCCCGTGACCTGCTGCCACAACGACAGCTCCCGCATGGTGGAAATGGCTCAGGGGCGCGTTCCCTTTTTCGAGAAAAATCTGCATGAAGTGATCAAGCGCAATGTGCGCTCCGGGCGTCTGCTGTATTCGACGGATCTGGAGTCATTTTCACGAAAAGCCCAATTTGTTTTTCTGGCTGAGGACAATACGGAAAATCTTGGCGACCTGATCATCCGCATGGCCAAGATCGCGCACAAGCCGCAGATGATGTCCATTGTGACGCCGGTGACGGTGGGAACGGCCTCGGCGATTGAGCAGCAGATCAAAGCAGCCGGGCTGAAGACCGTGATTATTTCCCAGCCCATGTTCATAACTCCAGGATGCGCTGTGGAAGACTTCAACTGGCCGGACCGGATTCTGATTGGGACGCCTTCCAACGATGCAGTGCTGGCAGTAAAACAAATTTTCCATCCGCTGGTGATGCGTGGGATTCCGGTAATCGTCACCAATCATGAGACGGCGGAACTGGCCCGCGAAGCGGCCACGGCGTTTGTCGCCACCAAGATTTCTTTCATCAACGAGTTGGCCAACTTATGCGAGCGGGTGAATGCGGACGCGGTGAATCTTTCGCTGGCTTTGGGTCTCGACAAGAAAATTGCTCCGCGATGCTTACAGCCGGGAGCCGGCATGGGCGGTTTGTTTGCGGAGTCTGACATGGACTCGCTGGTAAATCTGGCTCGGAGCAAGGGCGTGGACTTGAAGGTGCTGAGCGCGGCGCGAGAGGTGAACTACAACCTGGCCGAGAACGTGGTCAACAAAATTTCCAGCATGGTGAACTCCGTGCAGAATAAAGATGTAGGGATTTTGGGCCTGGCATTCAAGCCGAATACGAATTCTGTTGCGGGATCTTCGTCATTGCATCTGGCGCAGAACCTGGTTTCCAAGGGGGCGCGAGTTAGAGCCTATGATCCGGTTGCGATCCCTGAAGCCAAGATGCAATTGAACGGCAGCGTGCAATATTGCGAGTCAGCCTATGCCGCTGCGGAAGGCGTGGATGCGCTGGTTGTCGGCACGGGCTGGCCGGAGTTCCGTGGGCTGGACTTTGATCGCATCAAACATCTGCTGAAACGTCCGGTGATTGTGGATACGAAAAATCTTCTGGATTCTGTCCGCTTGCGTGCCATGGGGTTTGAGTACGTCGGCGTGGGGCGGTAGGTTTTCTTCTTTTGTCTTCGCTTCGGTCTTCGTTTCCTGATTCCTAATTTATTGCTTTCAAGTCTTTACTTGCGAGCTTTTTAATATGACGGGCGAGGAAACCCGTCGCTCAATCATTTCATCTGTGATTTATAGCGATGCGCTGCTCTGACAGTTCGCGCCTTCGGTTGCTATAATCGAAGTGCGCGGTGGGAGTAGCTCAATCGGCAGAGCACCGGACTGTGGCTCCGGACGTTGCGGGTTCAATTCCCGTCTCCCACCCCAATCCTTCAGCCCCTTCAAGATATATGCCTGTAGTTAGGAATCGGGACGAGCGATTCAGCTCTTGGGGACAGTGCTGTCTGGATCGGCTTGGACCGTGACCTCGACCTCAGCGCCCGGCTTCAGACTCACTTCATTTCCCTGGTCATCCTTCAGCGTGTTCTCAATGCGTAGTTCGCGGTAAAGGTGATCGGCGCCTTCCACGGTAATTTGCGCCTTCTCAGCTTCCTCTGGATGCGACGGCTTAATAATTTTCTCGACGGTACCGTTCAATGTGGTATCAGGCATGAGTCTCCCTACAACTTCTTATTCTATCTCGCTATTCGATGAGCGGATATAAGGCAAAGACTCTAATATCCAGTCTATGAATCGAACTCTGAGTAAAGATTAACTGTTTGGTAAATGGTTTTTAGGCAACGGTGCTCCCAGCAGTCCCACCAAGCTCTTAGGGCCGCAACAGGCCCTGGTCAGCCGTTGTAGGTCGCGCTGTAGCTCTTTGTCCTGCTTCAAGGAAGCAAGTGTGGTTTTCACGATGGCTGCCGCGTGGGAATCGGCGGGCATAATTAACCGGTAGTGCATCCACTTCCCTTCCCGCCGCGTGGCGACAATTCCCGCCTTCCGCAGATAAGCAAGATGACGTGAGATTTTTGGCTGGGGCGCGTCAATGACTTCCACGAAATAACATACGCAAATTTCCTGGCCAGCCATTAGGTTAATGAGCCGCAGCCGGGTTGGGTCGGCCAGGGCCCGGAATAAATGCGCCAGTGGATATTCAGGTTTCACTTAACTCAAATCTTACCAAAACAAATGCGCCTTGACGAATACGTCAGGCATCTGTATATTTGTCATATTCGTATTAGCGAATGTGACTTCAGAGATATCGAAGGAGCCCCATGCAGAAAAAACCGGTGATTGCATTAAAAGCGCACTTGGCCATCCATGTGCGGAATATTGAAAGCAGCGTTCAGTTTTATCGCAAGATGTTTGGCATTGAGCCAAGTAAAGTACGCAAGGGATATGCGAAGTTCGACGTGCAGAACCCTCCGCTGAATTTCACGCTAAATGAAGTGAAGTTCACGGACGCCGGAGCGCTCTCTCATTTGGGTATCCAAGTTTCTTCCACTGAGGACGTCCTGACCATGCGTGAGAAGTGGGCCGAGGCGGGCCTGTTTACTCGCGATGAAATGCAAACAGACTGTTGCTATGCCACGCAGGACAAAACCTGGGTGCGCGATCCTGATGGGAACGAGTGGGAGGCGTTCGTTGTGCTGCAAGACAACCTGCCTGAGAAGACCGCTGAGGAATCTGCTCCCTGTTGCGCTTGAGGAGAATCCCAATGCAACAGCATTACAATGTTTTATTTTTGTGCACCGGAAACTCGGCTCGTTCCATCATGGCTGAGGCCATCATGAACCAGAAAGGTGGGCTGGTCTTTGCCGCCTATAGTGCGGGCAGCCATCCTTCGGGTGCGGTCCGGCCCGAAGCCTTGCACCAGCTTGAAAGGTCAAGCATTCCGACAAATGACCTTCGAAGCAAAAGCTGGGATGAGTTTTCCCAACCTGACGCCCCCAAGCTCGATTTTGTTTTCACCGTTTGCGACAACGCCGCGAATGAGGTTTGTCCTTTATGGTCCGGGCAGCCCATGACGGCCCATTGGGGTGTTCCCGATCCAGCAGCAGTAGAAGGCACGAAGGAGCAGATTGAAAAAGCGTACTGCGACGCTTTCTTTATGCTGGATCGCAGAATTCGCCTATTTCTCAATCTACCGCTTGTTTCTCTGGACAGCCTTGCGATCAAACGAGAAATTGACAAAATCGGCTACCAATGAAATTTCATCTGCGAGTGCGTTTGGCGGCGGAGTTTCTTGGCACGGCTTTTCTCGTGGCCACGGTGGTCGGCTCGGGAATTATGGGAGAACAGCTTGCAGGCGGAAATGTTGCCATCGCATTGCTGGCAAATACGATTGCCACGGGCGCGGCTTTGGTCGCGCTAATTCTGACATTCGGCCAGATATCCGGAGCTCATCTGAATCCTGCCGTCAGCCTTGCGATAGCACTGCGCAAATTTATGCCCTGGAACGAAGTGCCCTATTACGTGGCAGCACAGTTTGCCGGAGGCATACTCGGAACGCTGCTGGCGCACGCAATGTTCGCGCAGCATTGGTATGCGTTCTCGCACCGCCAACGCTCAGGCTTTCCGCAACTGATCAGCGAGTTTGTGGCGACATTCGGCTTACTATGTGTGATCTGGGGATGCCTGCGAATCAATTCCGCTCTTGCGGTTCCAGTTGCGGTGGGTTGTTACATCACTGCTGCATATTGGTTTACGGCTTCGACGTCGTTCGCGAATCCGGCGATGACGCTGGCGCGGTCCATTACTGATAGCTTCGCAGGAATTCGTCCGCTGGATGTGCCGGGGTTTGTCACGGCGGAGATACTGGGGGCCATAGCCGCCACATACTTGATGAGGTGGTTGCGGAGTGAAGCCCCTATTGCGCCTTTATCTGTATCCCCAGTTCCTTTAGCTGCTTCTCCCCCACCGGAGTAGGCGCGTCCACCATTAAGTCCACGGCGCGGGCCGTCTTGGGGAATGGGATCACTTCGCGTAGGCTGTCGGCGCCTGCAAGGATCATCACAATGCGATCCAGACCGAGCGCGATGCCACCGTGCGGAGGCGTTCCATATTCGAGCGCTTCCAGGAAAAATCCGAAACGTGCGCGGGCTTCTTCGTCGCCCATGCCGAGGGCCTGAAAGATTTTTTTCTGTATATCCTGACGATGAATACGGATAGAGCCTGAGCCTAACTCGGTGCCATTGAGTACGACGTCGTAAGCGAGTGCACGAATCTCTCCCAGCGGAGATTTGGGATCATGCACGGAGTCAATGTTGGCCTCGAGCTTAGCCATGTCCTCTTCGTGCAAAGAAGTAAACGGATGGTGCGCGGGGTTCCAGCGCTTTTCGGCTTTGTCCCACTCAAACATGGGAAAGTCGGTGACCCACAAGAAACGATAATCCTTCGACGAATCGCCGGTCTTCTTGAATAGGCCATGCCTCTCGACATACTTTTGCGCGAGATCGAGCCGCAGGAAGCCGCACTTCTCGCAGAAGTGCTGAACACTCTGGTCCATTACGGTCGGAGACTCCGGGCGATTTAGCGCCGCGGCAAAAAGCCAGAGATCATCGGCTTCTACTTTGGCGAAGCTGAGAACTTTGTCCGAAATCGCAGGATAATCTTTCGCGAAGCGCTTGGGATCGGTCATCAGCTGGACGAATGACGGCCCCTGCACGTGCTGGTAAGCGCCGTAGGTTCCGATAGTGCGGCGCTCGGTGCCTGAAATATCTCCGGCCTTCGGGATGCGAATCAGCTGAATGGGAAATTCTTTTCTGATCTTGAATTTCGCCGCCAGCTCTTCGAGTTCTTCCGGTGTGAGCGCTTCGCGAATGTCCACCATCGCAGGCAGACGCATATCGGGCTTGTCGTTGCCGTAGAGGCGAACGGCCTGGTCATAGCTCATGCGCGGGAAGTTCGCTTCGATCTCGTGTCCGGCGATTTTGAATGCGGCTGAAACGAAGCCTTCTACTACGCTGTACACCGTCTGCAATTGCGGATACGACATTTCCAAATCAATCTGTGTGAATTCCGGCTGGCGGTCGGCGCGCAAGTCTTCATCGCGGAAGCAGCGCGCGATCTGGAAATAGCGGTCAAAGCCGGAGATCATCAGGATTTGCTTGAACAACTGCGGCGACTGCGGAAGAGCGTAGAAATTTCCCGGCTGCACGCGGCTGGGCACAAGATAATCACGCGCGCCTTCGGGAGTAGACCGCGTCATAAAAGGTGTTTCAATTTCAAAAAATCCCTGTTCGGAGAGATAGTCGCGGATCGCCTTCGTTACTTTGTGCCGCATTTCGATGTTGTATTGCATGGCATCGCGGCGAAGGTCAATGTAGCGATACTTCAAGCGCATCTCTTCATTCGGCAGAACGGTTTCACCGGGCAAAAACGGCGGCTGCTTGGATTCGTTGAGAATGCGCAACTCGTCCACCACAAGTTCTACTTCACCCGTGGGAATATTTTTGTTGAACGTATTGGCGTCGCGCTGCTTCACCGTGCCAATGACGGCGATCACATACTCGTTGCGCAGGGAGCTGGCTTTGTCGTGCGCAGCGGCATTCAGTTCGCGATTCACGACCACCTGAGTGACGCCGGTGCGGTCGCGCAGGTCAATAAAAATAATGCTGCCAAGATCGCGGCGGCGGTTCACCCATCCCATGAGCACGGCTTTTTTGCCGGAGTCGGAGGAGCGTAAGGCTCCGCACTTGTGAGTACGTTGTAAGTCGCCTAAGAAGTCGAGCAAGTTGTGCCTTTCAGTGGAAAATGTGGCGAAAAGCCGAATTGAGAATTATAAATGAATGCGCTGGCCAAGTTCGGCGCGCGGGACGGAGACCTGCTCACCGCTCTTCAGGTTCTTGAGGGCGAAGGTGTCGGCTTTTACCTCGTTTTCCCCGACAATCAAGATGAATCGTGCGCCGATTTTGTCGGCAGTTTCGAAGGATTTTTTCAGGCGGAAGGTCTCGTCGCCAAGTTCCGCGACAATATTGGCGCGACGAAGTTCTCGGGCAAGTTTAGCGGCCTCGCGATTCATGCCGGCACCGAGCGGCGCGATATAAACATCCGGCTTTAATTGCAAATCACCAGCGGCTTCCTGCAACGCCATCACCAAGCGGTCTTCGCCAATGGCAAAACCGATGCCCGGAGCGGGTTGCGGGCTTCCCAATAATTCAGCAAGGCCGTCATAACGTCCGCCGCCAAGGATGGCATTCTGCGCACCAAGCGCGCCGTGAGTGAATTCGAACGCCGTGCGAGTGTAATAGTCGAGGCCGCGCACCAGGCGATGATTGATTTCAAACGGCACGCCGACACTTTCCAGAATAGTCGTTACTTCTTCAAAATGTTTTTTGCTGGCTTCGTCGAGGTAATCGTAAACACGCGGCAGCGTCTCGATGGTCGGCTGATCTTCGGGAACTTTGCAGTCGAGCACGCGCAACGGATTTGTGACGGCGCGGCGCTGGCAATCTCCGCACATTTTGTCTTTCACCGGCTCGAGCGCTTCGCGGAGGGCGTCGTTGAAGCGGACACGATCGCTCGACGAACCCACCGAATTTAGTTGCAGGTTCCAATTTTGGATTCCGAGGCGGTCGAGCAACGTCGCCAGCATTTCTAAAAGCTCGGCATCACGCGCTGGAGATTCACTTCCAGAAGTTGCAGGCCCAATGACCTCAGCGCCGATCTGGTAGAACTGGCGATAGCGCCCCTTCTGCGGACGCTCGCGGCGAAACTGCGGGCCGATGTAGTAGAGCTTGTTGAGGCCGCGATCTCCAAGTTTGTGCTCGATGTAGGCGCGAACGACTCCGGCAGTATTTTCAGGACGCAGGGTGAGGGATTGGCCGTGATCGCTGGCAGCGCGTCCGCGGTCTTCCCATGTGTACATTTCTTTTGCGACAATGTCGGTCTCTTCGCCGACGCCACGCGCAAAAAGCTGCGTCTCTTCGAAGATAGGCGTGCGAATTTCCTGGAAATTGTATGCGCGGAACACGTCACGCACTACGCTTTCGACGTGGTTCCACAGCGCCGTTTCCGGCGGGAGAAGATCGCGCGTTCCTCGGACAGCTTTAATCATTAGGAATCAGTTCTCAGTTTGCTGGTTCTGAGTGACTATTCAGCACACACAGCAATCGGTATTCAGCTAACAAACTTTTTAATTCTTGTCATCCTGAGCGAAGTAAATTCATTCGCAAAGCGAATGAATTTACGCAGTCGAAGGATCTCTATTATCTCCCACTGAACTCGGAGGAGTTTCCATTCGGATGTTTTGTTCAGCGAACTCCTCGCCACAGCATACAAGTCCCAGGCAAACGCAAGGTCCTTCGACTTCGCATGATCTTCGTAAACGAAGATCATGCTCCGCTCAGGATGACATAACTTATAGAGTCGCGGTAAATCGCAAGCGCAGCTTCAGCTCACGTTCTAAACCAAAGCAATACAAGACGTACTATCAATAAGCCTTGGCGATGCAAACGCGCCGGTCCACCTGCTCGCCCGTCAAAATACATTTTCCGGGCCCGTCGAATTCATCCACGGCGGGAATGTTGCGCACACTGGCTTTGAATTCCTTGATCCGCGCGTCATTCTTTGGATCATCTTTCAAATGCGCCATCACAAACTTGCCGCCGCCCTTCTCGGCAGTGACTTCGTTGCTTAAAATGCTTTCCACTTCCTCAATGGAATTTGCCATCACGGTGTTGTCTTTCAACCGCTGCTTGGCCTTGGCGTATAAATCTTTCTGCATGACTTCGAGTGTGGCCTTCACTTTCCCCGCTACTTCCGCCTGCGGAACAATTTCTTTCGTTCCCGTGTCGCGGCGCTTGATGACGATATTGCCACTGGCTACATCACGAGGGCCAAGCTCCAGCACGACCGGAACGCCGCGCTGCTCCCAGTGGAAAAACTTCGAGCCGGGAGTTTCGCTCTCGCGGGCGTCCACGTGCGCGCCAACTTCTTTAGCAATCTTCGTGGCCGCTTCCATCACCAGTGCACGCTCTTCTTCTTTGCGGAAGATGGGCACCAGCACGACTTTTTTTGGCGCTAGCTTCGGAGGAAGTACCAAACCCTTATCGTCGGAGTGCGTCATGATCAATCCGCCGATCAGCCGCGTGCTCACGCCCCAGCTTGTTTGCCAAACGTAATCAAGTTTGCCTTCTTTGGTCTGAAACTGAACATCAAAAGCTTTGCCGAAATTCTGGCCGAGATCGTGGCTTGTCCCCGCCTGCAAAGCAAGGCCGTTCTGCATCATGGCTTCAATGGAATACGAACGTACCGCACCGGCGAACTTTTCCGCCAGCGTTTTCATGCCTTTTACGACCGGCATGGCCATCACATTCTCAGCGACGTCGGCATAAACGTCCAGCATACGCAGCGTTTCTTCAAGCGCTTCTTCATGCGTGGCGTGCGCGGTGTGGCCTTCCTGCCACAAAAATTCCGTGGTGCGCAGGAACATGCGCGTACGCAGCTCCCATCGAATAACGTTTGCCCATTGATTGATAAGCACAGGCAGATCGCGATAGCTGTGAATCCACTTGGCAAAGAAGTGACCGATGATGGTTTCCGACGTGGGCCGAATCACGTACGGCTCTTCAAGCTGCTTGCCGCCAGCTATGGTTACGACGGCGAGTTCCGGCGAGAAACCTTCCACGTGCTCGGCTTCTTTTTTCAAAAAGCTTTGCGGGATGAGCAGCGGAAAATAAGCATTCTCGTGACCACTGGCCTTGAAGCGGTCATCGAGTTCGCGCTGCAAAAGTTCCCAGATGGCGTAGCCATTGGGCTTAATGACCATGCAGCCCTTCACCACTTCAGCAGGCTCGGCCATGTCGCCTTGCAGCACAACGTCCTGATACCAAGCGGCGAAATCTTCGGATCGAGGAGTAATTTTCTTCATGGATGAGTTTATTTCTTGTCATTCTGAGCGTAATAATTCATTCGCTTGCGAATGAATTGTGAAGTCGAAGAATCCCTACGGACAAAAATGCTCCTAACCTACATTTACATATATCAACTGATAGGGATCCTTCGACTGCGCAGTGTTTCGCGCTTCGCGGAACATTGCTTCGCTCAGGATGACAATTGTTTAGGGTAACAGATGCATTGTAGATTCAGCGTTCCCGCAGGTACGAATCTTTATATCCCAGATAATTGTTGGCGTAGCGCAGGATGCTTTCCTGGTCTTTTTCATTCAGCTTGCGGCGGAATTTGCCCGGCGAGCCCATCCACAGCGAGCCCGGCTCCACGATCGTTTTTTCCGGAATCAAAGTTCCCGCAGCGATGATCGAACCAGTGCCGATTGTCGCGCCATTCAAAATGATCGAGCCCATACCGATCAGGCAGCGGTCTCCAACGGTACATCCGTGAAGGTTCACAGAATGACCGACGGTCACGTAATCGCCCAGCCTGACGCCGTATTGCTCCTTCATCCCATGCAGAACGCAATTGTCCTGAATGTTGGTGTTTGCGCCGATACGTATAGCATAGACATCTCCGCGGACAACGGCGTTCATCCATATGCTTGAGTGCTCGCCAAGGACGACGTCGCCGATGATCTGCGCGGAGTCGTCGATGTAACAGGATGCCGGGATTGTGGGCGAAATGCCTTTGTAGGAGCGGATCATTTCGAATGATGGCGCCGATGTATCGGATGCGTTGCTATTGTTTTCTTTTTCTTAGAAAGCTTTGCAATGCGCTCCACAACCCACGTTGGAGGTAGTAACACCGACAAAAGCGAAATAAAAACTCCTGTGGAAACGATTCCCGGGGAATAGATATCAGCTCGATACCAATTCTGATAAACGAACACGCCTTGTCTCATCTGCCCTAATCCGTACATGGTTAACAGAAGTCCCATGACGAGAAATGTCAGTCGTCCAACGATGTTCTTTATCATTGAAAGAAATTAATTGGTACGAGACGCCGTAACCAACTGCGGCTCCTTTTCGCTGACCCGATTTCTTAAGATATTCAGCATTCGCCGCAGTGGCTCAGCCGCGCCCCACAGCAACTGATCGCCGACGGTAAAGGCCCCAAGATAATCCGGGCCCATTTTTAATTTGTGCAGGCGTCCAATGGGGACGTACAGTTTTCCAGAAACTGCAGTCGGCGTAAGATCACGCACGGTCGCTTCTTTATTGTTCGGCACAACGCGAACCCAATCGTTGTTGCCGGCGATGATCTGCTCGATTTCGTCGAGTGGAACATCTTTCTTTAATTTGATCGTGAGTCCCTGGCTGTGGCAGCGCATGGAGCCTACGCGCACGCAGATACCATCCACCGGAATCGGAGGGTTCAGGCCCATGATCTTATTGGTCTCGGCCATGCCCTTCCATTCTTCTTTGCTCTGACCGCCGGGCATTTCTTTGTCAATCCATGCGAGCAGGCTTCCCGCGAGTGGCGCTCCGAATTCTTTGATTGGCATAGAAGAAGACCGTTGCGCTTCGATCACCATGCGGTCCACTTCCAGGGCGTTCTCAGATGGATTCTTGCGCACAGGATCTACGAGGCAATCCATCTGCTTAACCAGTTCGCGCATTTTGGCTGCGCCTGCGCCTGAAGCCGCCTGATAGGTCATGGAGCTGACCCATTCGACGATGCCTTCTTTAAACAATCCCGCGCAAGCCATCAACATAAGACTGACGGTACAGTTTCCCCCGATAAAACTATGAATGCCTGATGCCAAGCCACGCTCGATCACATCTCCATTAACCGGATCAAGAATGATGACCGCATCTTTTTCCATGCGGAGCGTGGAGGCGGCGTCAATCCAATATCCCTGCCAGCCGTTTTTGCGAAGCGGACCGTAAACTTCCGTGGTGTACTCCCCGCCCTGGCAACTGATGAGCACATCGCACTTGGCAAGTTCCTTGAGATCAGACGCATTCTTGAGCGGCGCGCCAGCGGCCTCTTTAGGCGCGGTACCGCCGGCGTTTGAAGTCGAAAAAAAGACAGGCTCGAGACCGGAAAAGTCGCCCTCCTCACGCATGCGCTGCATGAGAACGCTGCCGACCATCCCTCTCCAACCAATGAATCCAGCACGAAGCATAAGCAGCTATTTTACAAGAAAGGGGTGGAATTGCAGAAGTTACGGCGGGGGCAAGCCATAAAACGGCTTTAGAAATGAACCCCGCGCAGAATCTCTATAGACGGCAGAATTTAAATAGGGATGCTTCGACTCCGCGAGAGCTGCGCTTCGCTTGCTCTCGCTCCGCTCAGCATGACAGTGGGAGGGACCATCGAAGCGGTATGATGAATCCCGATGCCCAAATCCCATCGAAGGCGCGCTCCTGTTGCATCTCCCGATGAAATCGTGCTGAAGCTCAAAAATGTTCCGCATGAGTTTGTGCTCGATGCACTGAGCGAACTCGATCCTTTGGACTCGCCACATGTTTGGGTGCCTGGCGGTTTACGTTGGAGACAAAATCGTGCTCGCACTGCGGGACCGACCGACTTCCATAGATGACAACGGCGTTTGGATCGCCACTACCATCGAACATCACCAGAGTTTGAGACAGGAACTACCGAACATGCGATCCATTGGAGTTTTGGGAAAAGACGTCACCGGATGGCAGATACTTCCCGTCGCCGCTCCCGATTTCGAGGAGTCTGCGTTGCACGCTTGTGAGCTGATTTTAAAACGCGATCCACGGATCGGCAAGATCCCAAAAGGCAAAAAGCGGCGAAAATAGAAACTCAGCTTGTGCTTGATTGCTAGGCTTCACCTGCAAGACGCTGTTTGTGCCATAACAATCCCCAAATGATCCCCGATACTTGGCCTGCAATGACTAGTTATCAGTAACGGTTGGCGGATTGGGCGCACGTGGCGCTTTCGGGGCTTTGGGAACCGTAGATTCATCTTCATCCGCTTCAATAGCTCCCTGGCGAATTTCAATGCTGCCGTGCTGGTTGTTGATGACCACATGCGGACCGCCGCTGCCTACGCTGCCAGCGGCTGTTGATTGTTCATCCCCATTCTGGACATTAAGACCATGGAAATCGGAGTCAATTTCTCCGCCATGCGAACGTGCATCGAGTTGGAACGCAGCCTTGGGAGGAACTCCGATCGTAATATCGGCATTCTGATTTCCAACATCCATGCTGCCCATCTTCGTCATCTGGATCTCAACCGCGCCGTTCTCGTTGCGCAATCGCAGGTCGCCGCTCACGCCAATCAATCCAATGTCCTTGAACTTGGTGGAAATGTGGACCGGTCCCACGACATTAGTCACACGCAAATCGCCCGAGTCGAGGTCTAAGTCGCCGTCGAGCCTGGTGAAATCAATTTGCGTACGCGCCGATTTAAAGTTCATGGGCTTGGCAAGCCGGGCAAGCCTTAGGCTTTCCATAAAGTCGCCGTCGAGCGTCACTGTTCCCTTGATGTCTTCCAGGGAAACATCCTGGGCTTTGCCCTGCACACTTACGTCAGAGGAGATTTTCGCAATATGGGCAGAGCTGTCCTGCAAATTAAGGCGCACATTGCCGTTGATGTCTGTAACAGCAACGTCGCCATGCTGGGCTGAAATGTTTACATCACCGTCGCGGCCCAGGACTGAGGCGTCGCCGTGATCCACGGAAACCACAACGGCGGCTTTTCTTGGAACGCTGATATCAAGATCGCTGGTTACGCCGTGGTCGCCCGCGCCCTGCGTATTTGCGTTGACACTAACGTTCTGGCCGGAAACTGTAATTTGCGGGGGGCTTCCCGCATTCCATTTATCCGCGGATTCCTGGCTATCGGCATTCAGCCTTTTATGTACGGCCACGTGAATTTGATTGTCGTCTGAAACCGTAATATTCACCGCGCCACGATTGTCTGTTACGTGCAGGTTTCCGCCGGGAGGAAATGCCTGCGCCAACTGATCTTCGTAGCTATATTTGTGGCCGAAAAATGGGAAATCATTATCGTCAACCTGAAACTGGTCGCGCAGCGCGTTCCAGTCCACACGCGTCGCTTGAGAAGCCACCAATCCCCAAAAAATGATGGCCACAACCAAAATGGCTCCGCCTACGCCTAAACCCGGCGCGGGGTTCCCGGTGCGTTGCGCGGCGACATGTTCAATCAACTTGACCAGCCCGAAAAAGATCAATAACAGGGGCCAGTAGTGGGCGAATAAATATCCCAAATTACCCCAGTGCAAGACACCCATTTTCTCCAACAGGAACAGGACGCCGATCACGATCAACACAATCGGTCCGGAGATCGACCGTGGATGCTGATGCCGGTAAGGCGGAGGCATCTGCGGCGGTTGGGCCTGAGGCATTTGCGGTGTGCTAGCCATTGGACACCTCGCTTGGCGGCTGCTTTGGAGGTTCCACCGAAACTGCGGGATTTACCGGCGGCCCGCATCCAGCCGCCGAGTTCGACCACTCCACATGTCCTGACGTGGAGGCATTTCCCTGTAAAACCTTGACCAGGCCAAGCACGATCAAAATGATTGGCCAGCTACGCCCCCAATCTACACTCCCCGTATCGGAGAGCAGCCACAGGACGCCAACGGTCATTAACATTGCGGGTCCCATCATGCCACGCGCCTTGCAACGGTCGCACTGACAGCCGCGCAACTGAGACGGAATCAACCCCCACCGGCGCGCGAACATCCAGAAGCCCAGAGCAATCAGGAACAGCGGCCAAATGCGGTCAAGATCAAATTGCAGAGCGGTGTTGAGAAGAAACAGCGCGCCGAGAACGATCAGGACGATCGCGCCGGTTGGCATTTTCGTCCCCGCGCCCTCGCTTCTTTGAATCGGCCCGAACACCTGCCCGAAGCCGAAAGGATCAGGCGCCGGTTGTCCGCCGATCACGGCATGCGCGGTACGGACCGAGTCCACGATCTGGTACACGTAATAGAACGCGATGGAAATTCCCAGAATCATGTGAATGAACCAAGGCACATTGCTGCTTTCCGCAACAATCAGGAACACAAAGATTCCCAGGTGCACCAGGCCCTTCATATATTGGCCGCAGTAAACGGCGCCCACGCCAAAGGGAAAAATGGCCGACAGCAATCCCGCCAGCGCGGGGTTCGGGCCACCCATAAAGCCCGGCTGCGCCGCTCCCTGGGCAGGTGGAGCATATGTGCCAGACGATGAAACAAATCCAGCCGTCGGGGGCACATATCCAGGGTTGGGTGCTTGCGGCGGAGGCTGCACCGGCGGTTGCGCTCCATGCATGCGCTCCGCCAGACATTGCTCGCAGTAAATCACTCCCATAACGTCGCGGCTGCAAGCGGAACATAAAGGCTTGCCGCACGTGCGGCAGTAGTGCACCGCAGATAATTCCGGATGGTTCACGCAATTCATACAAACCTCCTGCAAGTGGTCACCGGCACTACAGGAATAGCCTGCGGGAAGGAAGCCAGAATTGGCTGATCTCCCTGCTGACTGTAGTTGCGTTCTTGGTTTTTATCAGGTTGTCCACTGGTGTTGTTCTTCCTGTCTTTCTGTTGTTCGGGTGTTTCCGGTTCAGGACGCGTGACGCGCTTCAACTCGCGTAGGCGCGATTCCAGTTCGTAGACGAAGCGCAAATTCTCGTAATACTTGGAGATTTTGCCCGACGTTTCATAGTAGGTATGCCGTACAGCACTGGGCCGTAAGTCCACGTGCCGGACGTCGCTTACTTTTACGCCCGCCACATTCAACCCCACCGAAAGGGAGAAGAATGCCATGCCGAATGACATCGCGAACCTCGGTTGTTTCACGATTCCCATAGCCGGGGCAACAATGGAAGCCTGCACCCAGTCGAGCCATGAGGCTTGCGGCCTGCGCGCGATCACGCGGGCCGGCTGCACGCCGGACGTGGCCGCCAGAATATTGCGCACCAGGTTTCCCGGGGGCTCCGCTTCGGCCAGCGATTTTAACCAACTATGCCCTTCCTGCGCTTCCGCAAGCAACGGTTTGCAATTGGCGCATGAAGCGGCGTGGGCGTTAAAAATCTCCAGCGCTTTGCCCGTTACCCGGCCTTCGACGGCATCGCTGAGCAGGGTTTCGAACTCGCTGCACCGTATCGCTTTGTTGGTTTCGCCCGCCATCACATCACCTGCCTATATGTACGTTGGAGAAGGCGTGCAAGTTCCACGCGTCCCCGGTTGATCCTGGATTTCACGGTACCCTCCGGAACGTTGAGTGTTGTGGCAATTTCCCTGTAATCCATGT
>JANWKU010000061.1 GCA_025451215.1 Terriglobales bacterium | reverse complement strand
TGGGGTACGCATTCTTCTTCCACACGCGTTGTTCTCATGAGAGGACGGCGATGGCGTGGTTCTGTATGCAAGGAAAAACTAATTGCCGGTTGATGTGTGCGTGGGCACGCTGCAAACCCGTCACCGGTGATTTGCACAGGAGAAGAGATGCAAAAGGGGATCCTTGCCATTGCGGCTGTTCTATTGGTATTCCCGGCCTCAGTTTTCGCCGGAAATCTTAAAATCGTTCCCATCACGACCCTCCAAGTTCTTACATCGAACAATACCAGCGCGGCCGACAACTTCGCGACGCAAAGCAACGGCAACGCCGGCGCTGCCAATGTCAGCAAACTGGACATTCATTCCTTGCTATATCCCGGTGCGCGCACGAAAGTCATTGCGCATTTAATGCCTTGGTTTGGCGACAAGCGGCATATGCAGGTGGGCTATCTCTCCTGGGATCCGGAGCAAATTCACCGGCAAGTCATGGACATGATCAGCCGCGGAGTGGATGGCCTCATTGTTGACTGGTACGGTCCGGCGGACGACACCAATGTCACAACCTTGCGCGTGATGGCTGAAGTAGAGCAGCATCCGGGATTCACCTTTGCGATCATGGTGGACAAGGGCGCGGTCCAATTGAGCCCCTGCGCGGGCTGTACGCCGCAGCAGACGCTGATTTCGCTGCTGCGATATGTCGAACAGACTTTTATTTCATCGCCCTCTTACATGCGGATTGATGGGCGCCCTGTAGTGACCAATTTCGATGTTGAGCTGCACTTTCCGGTGGATTGGAAAGCGGCGGCGGCGACCATGACTACAAATCCAGTGCTGGTTTTCGAGGACGCGAACGGCTTTACCCACTCGGTGACCGACGGCAGTTATTCCTGGGTGCGGCCGACGACTCACGACTTTGGCATGAGTTATATGAACAAGTTTTACCAAGCGGGATTAGCGCATCCGCACATGCACACCGTAGGAGCCGCTTATAAGGGATTTAACGACACCAAGGCGTCCTGGGGACTGGACCGCATCATGAGTCAGCGATGCGGAGAGACGTGGCTGCAAACTTTCACCAAGATCAACAGTATTTACAATTCCACGAACCAGTTGGAAATGTTGCAGCTTCCTACCTGGAACGACTATGAAGAGGCGACCGAGGTGGAATCGGGCATTGATAACTGCGTTTCAGTCTCGGCAAAAATGTCCGGGAATTCGCTGCACTGGAGCCTAATCGGCACGGGGAGCGAGGACACAGTTGACCATTACCAGGTTTATATCAGCACGGACGGAAAAAATCTTATGCCTCTGGAACGTCTGGAGGCTGGAACTCATTCCATGAATGTCTGCAGTTATTCCCCAGACAACGGAAAGTATTCATTGTTCGTTCAAGCAGTGGGTAAGCCCACGATTCGCAATCAAATGTCGAGCCAGGTAGAGTTTCAGCCCACTTGTGGAGGCCAGTCGGCCAATATTCATGTTGGCGCGACGCCTGCGGCGCTAACGATGAGATGGGGAAGTTCCGCCGCTTCGAAGGTAACGGTGCTTCCAGTCTCTGGTTCTTTCCCGGGCGTTGTTGCGCTTTCCTGTTCCGGATTGCCAGCTGGAGTGGATTGTACGTTTAGTCCCGCTAGCGTGGTTCCGGGCAGCGGGGGCGTGGTTTCAACTCTTACCCTATCCTCAAACCAGCTTGTTCCCGTGAACACCCAGGGCCCTGCCCGAAAAGGAAATCTGGGAATGATCTTTTTGTTTCCAGGTATTGGCATTGCGGGCTTAACGATCATTGGCGGAGAGGGAACCCGTACGCGAATGCTTCGTTTCGTGACTTTGGGGATACTTGCTGTCGCTGTTACTTGCCTGGCTTCATGCGGCGCCGCTAGTGGGAGCGGTACCGCGCTCAACGCGCCGAATGGCGTCTTCAATATCGCCCTCAACGGCGACTCCGGTGCTCAGCACACTTCCACTACGCTGACGCTGGTCATCCAGCGGTAGGTCTTCGGGCTGCGCGTAGGTGGAATGCACGCGCGCCAGCTTGCGCACCGCGCGGTTCATTAGGAAAGAGCGAAAAGGGAACCAGCGCGGCAAACGGCGCAGCTTGGAAACCGAGGTCAGGCCGTCCAGGTTTCTTTGCAGCTGGAAGCTTCTTAAATATTCCCGCATGATTTCCGGCATGCTCATGCGCAGCGCCGCGGAAAAATTCTGCAACGCCATTTCGCGTTGCTTGAGGGGATTCTCCAGCAAGCTAACCAGCTTCTCCGCGAGGCGGTCCACATTTACTGGTTCGAAGAGATCAATGGCGATCCCTTCTTCATCGCGAAGCTGGCGGAAGTCCGAGATATCGCAGGCAATCATGGGAACGCCATACGCGCAGGCCAAATGGGCCACGCCGCTGGATCCCGCCGAGGATGTGTAAGGCATCACCGCGACGCTAGCGCTTTGGAATAGCGGGCCCACAGCATCTTCCGGAACATATCCAAGAAATTTAATGTTATGCAGATCGCGGCATTGTTCCGCGACGGAATTCAAATATCCCGACGCCTTCGGATGGTCCATGCCGCCAATCAACAACTCCATATCGGGGACTTTCTTCGAAGCGATACAGAACGCCTGAATCATGGGCTCGAGTCTTTTGTACGTCCCCCATTTACCAAAAGCCAAAACCCGATGAGTGGGATTTCCCCGCTGCTCGAACGCGGGATACTCCGGCTTTCCCGTGAGAATTCCGTGCTTGCGCACATAGACAACGCCACGACCGTATTTCTTCCGGAGAACATCGCGATAGGCGGGGAGCAGCACCGAGACGGAATTGGAGAAAAGTAAAACTTGGGTGGCCAGAAATCCGCCCACGCGGTAGAAGATCGGGAAGCGTACCTGCGCGTCCTTCAAGTCCACGGTCTCCATTAACTGGTGCAGGGTGACGTGCGTGTAATGTCCGCGCATGCGCACCATCGCGGGCAGGGAGACGCCCATAAACGCGGGAAGAGCTTTTCCGCCGAAACTCGCGAAAGCCAGGTTGAACCAGATCACATCAGGCTTCAAATGCTTGATGGTCCGGAGAAGCCGGCTGGCATTATTCAAACGATCAAAAGCCCAGCAACGAAGCACATTAAATTCCGGAAGTTCATGCTCCCCGGGGCCTAAATCATCGCCCAGAATAGTCAGGGATATGCCAGGAATTTTTTGCAACTCGCTGGCGATGTGAAATCCGTATTCGTTTAGTGCTTGATGGCTAGGGGGAAATGCCGTTACCAGACAAACGTTCATGAGCCCAGCCGGAAGATCGCGTGCCGGGACAATTTTCCCAGCAGCGAGAAATATTGCAGCGCTACGCGCACATCGGCCTTGCTCTTACCGGAGTGCCGGGTTGCAAATTGAAACGGTATCTCAGCTGCTTTCTGAATTCTGCCCTTGACCAGAATCTCCAGCAAAATCTTGAAGCCTTCCGGTTGCAAATGTAGTCCGCTAATGGCCGAACTGCGAACCACAAAGAAACCGGAGAGGGGATCTTTTACGCGGACATTGCTGCGCTGTAGCGGCATGGTGACCCAAGTGCCCACCTTGGAAATAAAACGCCGCGCTGCGTTCCAGTTCCCGACGCAATCCAGTTCCTTGACGGCGTAGCGGCTGGCGATGGCAATGTCATTTCCTTCGCGTACCGCGTTCAGCAATTCAGGGAGCACTTCAGGAGGATGCTGCAAGTCAGCATCAATCACAGCGAGCAGCGTGGCGTCGGTATGGGCCCATCCGTGCAGCACCGCGCCCGCCAGGCCGCGTTCGCCGGTGCGAACGAGCAAACGAATTCGCGGATCGTGTTGCGCATATTGGCGCACTACCTCAGCAGTGCCGTCATGGCTGTCATCATCCACTACGATTAATTCGTAATTTACGTTTGCCGGGGCAAGCGCATTTTGGAGGCGGTCAATCAAAGTTGGAATGTTTCCAGCTTCGTTCAAGGTCGGTATGACAACGGCAAGTTTCTCAGAGGCATTTGAAATTCTCATTGGCGGCAATCCATGCTTTCCCCAACTGCAACAATTCCGAAGAGCAAAGCTTGGATGGCTCGCCAATATAAGGTGTTGGTTCCACTAAGTAATCAAAGGCATATCCCTATAGGGAGTTCAGGCAAACACCTTAAGTAAAAAATAAAATGTAGGGGCTAATAGATACGCGCAAATGTGGATGAAATTAAGCGGGCACAACGGACGCGAAGTCGTTGCCTGTGAGAGGGCGCTGAAGCCGAGGCTCAATTTCCCGCAAGATGGCGCGGTGCGCTTCTTCAATGTTGAGCGGAGGGATCACGGTGAGGCCTGCAATGGTGGAAAGCCGCAAATACGCCTTGCGATAACGATGCATAAAGTCCAGCGGGTACTCAGGCTTGCGGGCGCGGGCGACCTCAGGTACTGCATCAATTAGAAAAGAAATATGGGGCTTGGGAACAAACTGGAGAATGAAATTTGCGTAGGCGTTGGTAAACGAATTCTCCAACGGCAGCGTCGCAAGCTGATCGTAAATGTAGCGATCAAAAATGATTATGTCGGTGTCGCCTGTGAGCATCGTGTTGACTACGCGCCGAAGCTTCATGGCGTCGAACAGATACAAGACATGACGGCCGGCGATCAAATACCATTTACGCGCATTCTTGTCATTGCGGTTCGCGGGTTTATCGGGGCGTCCGACTTCTCCATCGCTTTGCAAAACTCTGCGGCTGAAATCGGCCCGCAGGGAAGAAAAAGCCACCACATTATTCCAAAATTCGACTCGCTTCACGGTGAATCCAGAGTTGGCGAGATCGTCGCATAGCTGCTCGATCTGGGTGCTCTTGCCAGAGCCGTCCATTCCGGAAAAACTAAGCAAAATTGGGGCGACAGAGCGGGCCTGAGATGTGGTTTTCTTTTTCATGGATGTGATGATTTGGAAGTACGGCGCATTATTGCGCACCTGGCGGTTTGCTGGGACTGGCCGCGGAAAGCGCGGCGACAGTACCTAGGGCGATCCCTGCTCCTGCAATGAATCCCATCTTGATGAGAATGGACCGCACTCTCCGCTGTTTCGCGGGCGCAATTGCAACCCCGGCTGGTTCAGAGAGCGCACTACCGCTGATTTTGCCTCGTTGCGCGGCAGCGGTGCCGGTTGGTTGCTGAACGGGTGTCGTGTTTTGTGTTTGCTGCGTCGCGGTGACGCTGGGACTATCAGGAAGCTCTGGTTTTTGAACTGACTGCGACGCAGGCGGAGCAATGGTCTGCGAGGGAGATTCCGTACCAGTTTGTGGCGGCGGCGTTACTTGTTGAGCCACCAGCGGGGCCACGGAGCAAACTAGAAAAAAGGCAATGCCTGCCTTATGAGACCCGCGTTTTCGATGACATGCCATTCCCATTTCCACTCTCCGTTACGCAGCCGTGACTTGCATCTGGTCGCGCGCTGGCGCGCTCGCGAACTCGGCGACCGCGAACGACGGCAGAGCGGCCGGCTGCTCCTGGAACATTGCGAAAATCGAATCCATGCGGGTGAATTCCAGAAACATTTCCGCTTCCGGCGACATTCCTGAGACGCGAATTGTCCCGTCGTGTTGCACTACCTGGTTCATGCAGTGCAAAAGCGTTTCCAGCGCCGCGCTATTCATCTCACGGACAGAAGAAAAATCGAGGACGATGGTAAGACATTTGGAGGCCAGGCTTGACTCCAATCGCGTTCTAAGACTCCGCGCAGCTTGCTCCGTAAGTTTTTCCGGCAACCTGATAATCATCGAGACGGGTTCTCCTTGTTGCTTCTTTCTGCACCAATGGAACTTTGAAGCGGCTTTTGAATGGCGCTCTGGAGCGGCATTCGACGTACTTTTCAGATGCGCTTTGTTAACGGAAGGTTGACAGGGAACGCTGTGGCCACGTCTGCGATAAGAGAGATTTTGCCCGGTTCAAGAAATTCAGTGAGCGCGTCTCTCCAAGCAGTCTGGGATCATGGATTGTGAGCACAGTCTTGTGTTCCAAGTTGTACAACCAACCGGGGCCGGCGAGCGCATTCTTCAAATTCAACCCCGGACCCACGTAAGTGTTGTGAGTTACAAAACAATTTTCCAGCGAAGTTCCGCAATCTATCTGGCAGCCGTGCTCCAGAGCGACCGGGCCGGATATTACGCATCCCGCAGCGACGGTGGCGCGCGCTCCGATGTAAGCGGGGCCGGTAACGGTGACCGTGGAATGGATGAATGCGTCCTCTCCTGCATACAGGCCTGGGGCAATCTCCTGGCCTACGGGGCGAAGACCGCATAGGTCCGCAAATGCGTCGCTGCATAACTGCCGAAAGTCATCGAGCCCGCGCAGAGGATTCAGATATCCGTTGAACTGGTAACGACGGCGTTGCGGAATGGTTTCCGCCAACTGCCTGCGTAAAGAAATCCCCTTGGCGCGTAACTCCGATGCCTGGACGAGCACCATGCTGATCGGCTGATTGCCTACAAAAACTTGCGTTAACTTGCTGGCAGTTGCGTCGTGAAACTTGAGGAAGTCCGCCAGATCAACTT
>JANWKU010000060.1 GCA_025451215.1 Terriglobales bacterium | reverse complement strand
TGCCCACAAACTCGAATGGATTCCACTGTACAGGCGGGTAATCGTAGGACAGGTGTTATACGCGCCGCATTCGCCGAAGGCGTCCCGTATAACTAATTGCTAATAAACGAGTTACAGGGATTGATAGCCGGTGGCGATCCTCGCAGAACAGTGTAACTCCGATGAACAACGATAGAGGAATATTCCGCGAGGGACAACAGCCACACTTTTCGTCTGTGCATCCCCGCCGTTCAAGGGACACCGCCTCAGATTACTGGTAAATGGTTTGAGAGTTCCACCGCTCGGGATCAAGTCGCCGTTGTCGCTTTCACCTCAGGACACAAGGTCCCGCAGTTGGTTCGGTATGTGCATCCGGAATTGTTAAGGTTGAGCAGATGAAGACTCCATTGGTTTCCATTCTCATTCCCGCCTATAACGCGGAGAGATGGATCGCCGAAACAATCCAGTCCGCGCTGTCGCAAACCTGGCCGCGCAAAGAGATCATCGTGCTTGATGATGGGTCCTGCGACGAAACGAGGGCCATTGCCGAACGCTTTGCGTCTGTGCAGGTCAAAGTAGTGACCAAGGAAAATCAGGGTTCCTCGGCCGCTCGAAACCATGCCCTGGAGTTCAGCCAGGGGGATTACATCCAGTGGCTGGATGCAGACGATCTTCTGGTACCCGACAAAATTGAGCGCCAAATTGCAGCGCTTCGCGGAGATTTTGATCCACGAATCCTCCTCTCTGGCCCTTGGGGCTTTTTTAGCTATCGCACTCGCTTAGCAAAATTCGTGCCCAATTCTCTCTGGAACAATCTTTCCCCTACGGAGTGGCTGCTCCGAAAGATGGGCGAAAACCTGCATATGCAGACAGCCACTTGGTTGACAAGCCGAGAACTTACCGAAGCCGCGGGACCTTGGGACACCCGGCTTCAGAGTGATGACGACGGCGAATACTTCTGCCGGGTCTTGTTGGCGTCGAAGGGGACACTTTTTGTGCCGGAAGCCAAAGTCTTCTATCGAAGAACTCCTTCCTTGAATCGCGTAAGTTATATTGGAAACTCTGACGACAAGAAAGACTCGATGATTGTCTCGATGAAGCTCCATGTTCAGTACCTCCGATCTCTCGAAGAAAGTGATCGCGTCCGAAAGGCCTGCTGCAATTATCTCCAGACGTGGTTTGAGAATTTTTATCCCGAGCGTCCCGATCTTGTGGCTGAACTCCAATCCATCGCTGCGGAACTGCACGGACATTTGCATGCGCCCCGCCTCCGCTGGAAATACGCCTGGATGAAATCCATTTTTGGCTGGAAATTCGCAAAACGCGCGCAGAGAGGGTTCCCACAAATGAAATCGGTGCTGTTCATGTATATGGACAAGCTCATGTACCAATACGAGATGCGCGCATCGTCAGCTGCACGAACTACACATAGGCTGAGTTCCGCCTCCAAGGACTAATTTAAAGGAGTAAAAACGTGGAATCCTCGACGCAACAGTTGGATAAAATCATGGAAATCTGGAGCGAACACTTGGAAGTGGCCAAGACGCTTCCTCGACTTGCGGGCCCGGTTTCCAGTGCCGTTGACATGATCTATTCTTCTTTGGCAGCCGGTGGGCAATTGCTCATCGCTGGGAATGGGGGATCAGCCGCGGATGCACAACACCTTGCCGCCGAGCTAACCGGACGCTTTCTTCTGGAGCGGAAACCTTTCCGAGCGCTCGCCTTGCATCCGAATACTTCTTCTCTGACAGCAATTGGCAACGACTATGGCTTCGAACACGTTTTCGCCCGCGAGCTGTCAGCCCATGCCCGTCCCGGAGATGTACTTCTCGCGATCACTACCAGCGGAAATAGTCAGAACATTCTTCGTGCAATCGAGGCGGCCCGGCAGACCAATGTCACAGTGATTGGTATGACCGGAGAATCCGGCGGAAGGTTGCGGGCGGCGTGTGATCTTTGCCTCTGCGTGCCGTCCAAGTCCACGGCGCGGATTCAGGAAATGCATATTACGATCGGTCATGCGATATGTGAACTTCTGGAAGCGCGGTTAGCGGCGGCATGATGGAGGAAATGGCGTCGGAAAAAGGTAAGGAAATCCCTCTTGAACCACCCTCTTTCCGATCCGGCAAGGCGGTCGACCGAATCGAAATCTCTTTGCTTACTGGAGGTGGCGATAAGCCCTATGCTTTCGGCCTGGCTACCGAGCTAACCGCAAAGGGCGTTACTTTTGACTTGGTTGGCAGCGATGATCTGGATTGCCCGGAATTTCGGGGCAATCCGCGAGTGAATTTTCTTAATTTGCGTGGTGACCAGCGGCCAGAGGCGGCATTTACAAAAAAAATGCTTCGAGTCTTAGCGTACTATGTTCGACTAATTCGCTATGCCCTGACCTGCAAACCGAAACTTTTTCACATCCTGTGGAACAACAAATTTGAGTACTTTGATCGCACCCTGCTGATGTTGTATTACAAGTGGTTGGGCAAAAATATCGTTCTCACTGTTCATAACGTCAATGCGCGTAGGCGCGACTCTAGGGATTCCGTCCTGAACCGGCTGACGTTGCGATTTCAGTATCATTTGTCCGACCACATTTTTGTCCACTCTGAAAAAATGAAGACGGACCTCATCGCAGAGTTCGCTGTGCAGCCCATGCGCGTGACCGTTATCCCTTTCGGAATTAACAATGCCGTCCCCAATACACAACTAACTCGGCTCCAAGCAAGGCGGCGTTTAGGTATTGCCGATGATGAAAAGACCATCCTATTTTTCGGCAACATTGCTCCCTATAAGGGACTCGAATATCTGGTTGCCGCGGTTCAACGTCTCTGGGAACAAAATCACGAGTATCGCTTAATCATCGCGGGTCGCCCGAAGAATTGTGGGGAATATTGGGATGAACTTCGGCAAAGTATCCAAGGACACGTTCGAAATGGACAAGTGATTTTAAAAGAAGAATATATTCCCGATGAGGATACCGAGGTTTATTTCAAGGCCGCAGACGTTTTAGCTTTACCGTATCGTTACATATATCAAAGCGGCGTGCTGTTCCTTGGGTACAGCTTCGGTCTGCCGGTTCTCGCAGCTGACGTAGGGCCCCTCAAGGAGGAAATTCTCGATGGGGAAACAGGATTTGTGTTTGCGCCGGAAAATCCAACCGATTTGGCCAGAGCCATCGATTCGTACTTTACAAGTGAACTGTTCTCACAATTGCCAGCTCGTAGGCAGAAGATTATCGATTTCGTCACCGAGAAACATTCCTGGGATATCGTTGGCCATGCAACGCTAAACGTTTACGCCAACTTACTTCGCCACGGAGCGCCACCAGGGGTTTCGGATAACACGTCCGGCAAAACCGCTTTTGCCTCCTAATCTCGATGGGTGCAGTCCTCTGATTTCGATAAATTATCTTGCCGCCTATATTAAATAGAGAAAGTAAGCATGCCCGCTGAACACGAAACAGCCCTGGATTTCAGCACCGAACATTTGAATACGGATTTGCGTGGGCGTTCCGTGCGCGGAGGACTGCTAAACCTCTCTTCGCAAGGCACTCAATTCCTGATTCAAACCACCGCAACGGTGATTCTTGCGCGGTTGCTAATCCCGGCAGATTTTGGACTTGTCGCCATGGTCGCTACCGTCACAGGTCTCGCGCAGGCGTTCGCTGATCTCGGGCTGTCTGAGGCCACGATTCAGCGCAAGGAGATCACTCAAGAACAGGTCTCTGCATTGTTTTGGATAAACGTGGCAATCGGGATGGGGTTGATGTTTCTGACCATGGCACTATCCCCACTGATCGCTCGGTTCTATCACGATCCCAGGCTCACCCGTATCGCGTTGCTGTCGTCTTTGACCTTTTTCTTCGGTGGATTGAGGGTTCAGCCGGACGCCCTTCTAAAGCGGCAAATGAGATTTCTTGACCTTGCTATTCGAGATATCTCCTCTTATGCAGTCGCGGTGCCGATCTCGATCGTTCTGGCTTGGCGAGGAGCTGGATACTGGGCCCTGGTCGCTCTCCCGTTAACCCTGAACTTTATCCAAATGGCGCTCTCATGGGTCATGGTCAAATGGAGGCCAAGTCTTCCACGCCGGGGGGCCCAGGTTGGCTCCATGGTCGCTTTCGGTGGGAATATTGCCGCATCTTATTTCGTCATCACAATGACCCGAAGCGCAGACAATGTTCTAATTGGGTGGTATTCGGGAGCTGCGCCGCTCGGTTTGTATTCACGGGCCTACAATCTGCTGATGCTGCCAGTCCGTCAGCTGATTGTGCCTGCGGGGAGCGTAGCCGTGCCCACTCTCAGCCGAATCCAGGATGTTCCAGACCGTTTCGCCCATTTCTATCTTCGCGCAGTGAATCTGATTATTTGGACCTGCGCGCCGATTTTTGCGTTCTTGTTCGTTGCTGCTCGGCCGGTGATCGTTTTGCTCCTCGGGCATAAATGGAGCGAAGCGGCCCCGGTTTTTCAGTTGCTGGCCATCGCCGCTCTGGGGCAAGTCCTGCTCGAATCTACCTTCTGGTTATTTATCAGCCAAGGAAAGTCTCTCCAGCTCTTACTCCTACTCCTGGTTGTGGCTCCTCTGATTATTTTCAGTTATGCAATCGGTCTGCCTTTTGGAATAAAGGGGGTGGCGCTTTCTGGATCTCTGGCAATACTTGCGCTTCTCCCGGGAATTCTTCAATTTACTTTTAGAGGTACCACGTTGACCTTGCTGCGTCTCGGGCGAGCCATCGCGTTCCCAGTTTCGCTCTGCATTGTCGCTGTGCTTTGCACGGAAATCGTCCTGCGAGTGGTCGCGCCAGACCACATTTATTCGCAATTGTTGGCCTGCGCTGCTGTGTTCGCCGTAGTGTTTTTGATGTCCTGGCTTATCCCTGCCGTACAGATAGAGATGGTTTCTTTGAGAAGCTTGTTGAAAGAGTTGCGGCCCTCTAGCCAGACTGCGTAATCTCTATACGCACAGCTACGGAACGTTATTGCGTTATATTGCGCTCGCTTCACTCTTTACCACAGCTTGCGCCTCGGACAGGATGGTGAATTGCAACTTGCCAGGTAATCTTTCTCAGCCATCCACAGGTTTAATTGGTTATCGATTGGACCCGATTCAGGATCCCCGTTGGGGCTCATTTGTACGGGTACATCCAAGAGCTTCCGTCTTTCACACGGTGGAGTGGTTACGCACCCTGCGCCGTACCTACGGGTATACTGCAGTTGCGTTCACCACCACTCAGCCAGGGACTGATCTCACCAACGGCTTGGTCTTCTGCCAAGTTGAAAGTTGGTTGACCGGACGCCGTCTTGTCTCCTTGCCATTTTCAGATCACTCCGAACCTCTCTGCGACTCTACGGATGAGCTGCGTTTGCTGATCCAGTTCATGCGGGCTGTCAGGGAAGAGCAAAGCTGGAAGTATCTACAAATACGTCCGCTCAAGGCGCGGTTCGGCCAGGTGGGTGCGGAATGCGGCTTTGTTCCTTGTGAGGAATATTACCTTCACGCTCTTGATCTAAGGCCATGTCTGGACGACCTTTTTTGTAGTTTCGACAGAGATTCGGTGCAGCGTCGTATTCAAAGGGCAGAACGTGCAGGCCTCATCGAGAAGTGTGGCAGGTCCCACGATCTCCTAAAGGATTTCTACAGCTTATTCGTGCTGACTCGGCGGAGACAGCGCGTTCCACCTACGCCCTATCTCTGGTTCTGCAATTTGGTGGACGAAATGGACCAGGCACTGGAAATGCGAGTGGCCTACAAAGACGCACATCCCGTCGCCGCGATGCTAACGCTTCAATTTAAAGACACCACCTATTATAAGTATGGCTGCTCCGACGCACGATTCAACAACTACGCAGCAACTCCATGGCTTTTCTGGAAAGCCATTACCTCAGCGAAATCAAAAGGAGCTACTCGATTCGACTTCGGACGCACCGAACCAGATAACTCAGGACTCTTAGCTTTCAAAAACCAGTGGGTTCCAAATCCCAGGAGTCTTGTCTATTGGCGATACCCGGGAGGTTCAGTCCGCCGTCCCGTCACTCATCCGAAATGGAATGTAGCAAAGAGCGCTTTTGCTCTCCTCCCCGCCGAATTGCAAATCATGGTTGGCAAAGTGCTCTATCCACACGTCGGATAGACAGATTTCAATTACTATCCTGCCGCTAGCCTCGGCAGTTTTTGCGGGCGAAAAGGTCATAGGATGCCTTCAAAGGTCATACTGATATCAACATTTTGACCCTGCCAGGTATCGAATCATCAGGTCAACCACTTCTCGTTGTGGGGCCACTCTTGCGGGGATGCTACTTTAAGATAGAAAGGTGGGCCGGGGGCAGGTCGTCCACACTCTAACGTGAAACAAGCTCTTTTGGACTATTACAGGATTTCCCCTGAATCGTTTGGAGATGTCGGACTGACGACCGACACCGGCTCCGGCGACCCCGGCTTTTTCCAGTTCGGCAAATCGAACATTTGTTATGGTCGATGTCGACTAGACACGGCGCCTAATGCAGCGGCTGCCTCGGCGTTCGATGCTTCCACGGCCGTGCGCAAGAATGGTGACACCGTTCTGCTTCCCTTTGACTTTGCCGAGGTGATCGAGAATCTCCGCCTGGAACGTTATCGCCAGAAAAGTCCCGGGGGTTGGGAGCAGTTTGCATCAAACGAGATCGTATACAAGTTTTATTATCTATTTAGAAGTCTTTTGCCGTTTCCGATTCGGCGCCAACTTCAAAGACTATATTTTCAAGATTGGAAAAAGCTACCTTTCCCCGCCTGGCCCGTTGACCTGACGGTGGATTCACTTCACCAGGAATTTCTCCGGCTCCTAATGGAAGCGAGCGGAGTGAAACGGCTGCCGTTCGTTTGGTTTTGGCCCGAGGGTGCGCCGAATTGTCTGATCCTGACACATGACGTGGAGGGTTCTGCCGGCCGCGATTTTACATTCAAGCTGATGGATCTCGACGATGCCTATGGATTCAAGGCGTCATATCAAGTAATCCCGGAAAAGCGTTACAAAATCCCCGAGGAGTACGTTGCCAATATTCGAAGCCGTGGATGTGAATTTAACATCCATGATTTGAACCATGATGGGCGACTTTATACCGAGCGCACGGAATTTGCCCGCCGGGCCGCACGCATCAACTTTTATCTTCGTAAGTACGGCTCTCGAGGATTCCGCGCTGGAGCGATGTACCGCCGCCAAGACTGGTACGACTCGTTCGAGTTTGCCTACGACATGTCCGTCCCAAACGTCGCTCATCTCGAACCGCTGCGCGGTGGTTGTTGTACGGTGATGCCCTACTTTATCGGCAACATACTGGAAATGCCTCTTACCACCGCGCAGGATTATTCACTCTTTCATATTTTGGAGGATTACTCCATCGAACTCTGGAGACAGCAACTGGCTCTCATCAAGGGCAAGAATGGCCTCATGAGTATTCTTACCCACCCTGATTACCTCATTGATATCCGCGCGCGCAATGTTTACGAAACGTTGCTTAACTACCTTCGGAAAATGGTTGAGACTGAAAAAATCTGGGTCACCTTGCCAGCCGAGGTAAATGCCTGGTGGCGTGCGCGCGATCAGATGAAATTGGTGGCTCGTGGAACAAACTGGGAAATCGAGGGTCCGAATAAAGAAAGAGCCCGAGTCGCATACGCCGTATTGGATGGTGAGCGACTGGTTTATGAACTCCCTGCCTGGAGTTCGTGACTGCATTTTGGAAATTTAGACCCAACATCTCATTGCATCGTCTCCAAAGTTGAACGCACAATGATTTCATTGAACTCAAACGCGCCACAGAAGGATCCGGGGAAGCTGCCGTGATATTTCACGGAACGAAAATAGTCGGGGTTTTTGAAATTGAGATCGAACGCAAGCATGACGATCGCGGTTTTTTCGCGCGAACTTGGTGCCGTCAGGAATTTCAAAAGAATGCACTAAATTCGAATCTGGTGCAGACCAGCATTTCATTCAACCATCTCAAGGGAACACTTCGCGGAATGCACTATCAGGCATCGCCTTATGCGGAAGCGAAACTAATCCGCTGCACCCGGGGCTCGATATTTGATGTCGCTGTAGACCTTCGCCCTTCATCGCCAACCTTCAAGCAATGGACCTCGGCAACTCTTACGTCCGAAAATCACCACATGCTCTACGTGCCCGAAGGCTGCGCGCATGGCTTTCTCACGCTAGAGGACAAGAGCGAAGTCTTCTACCAGATTTCGGAGTTTTATACCCCTGAGGCTGGACGTGGCTTCCGCTGGAATGACTGGGCCTTTGGAATTCGCTGGCCAGTCGAAGTGAAAATTATCTCTCCGCGGGACGCGTCGTATCCCGATTTCGCCTAATCTCATGATTCTGACGCAACAATTGGATCGGATGGATCGCGCCGCCACCGCCAGTGATTTGTACGAGTTTTCAGCAAAACTTTATCCAATCTGCCGGAGCATCACCGGCAACGGGCTTCGCCAAACGCTGCGAATGATCCAGGAACGCATTCCTTTGGAATTACAAGAGGTACCGTCAGGCACGCAGGTTCTCGACTGGACCGTTCCTAAGGAGTGGAATATCAGCGATGCCTATGTAAAAGATAGTTCGGGCCGCCGCATCGTGGATTTCCAGAAATGTAATTTGCATGTAGTCAATTACAGCATTCCGGTACATTCCAGAATGCCGTTAAGCGAACTTAAGAAACATATTCACACACTGCCTGAACACCCCGACTGGATTCCCTACCGGACTTCCTACTACAAGGAGGATTGGGGTTTTTGTCTCTCCTATGCGCACGCCGTTTCGCTCCCCGAAGGTGAGTACGAGGTGTGCATCGATTCGTCCCTTGGTGACGGACATCTGAGTTACGGCGAGCTGTTGTTGCCTGGCACTTCCAATCACGAAATTCTCATTTCATGTCACGTTTGTCATCCCTCTCTGGCCAACGACAACCTCTCGGGGATAACGGTCGCAACTAGACTTGCTCAACTGGTGGCCAAAACGACCCATCGGTATTCGTACCGCTTTCTTTTCATTCCTGGAACCATTGGCGCCATCACCTGGCTATCGCGTAATCCCGAATCTTCCAAACGCATCCGTCACGGGTTGGTGCTGACCTGCATAGGCGATCGCAACTCGTTCCACTACAAAAAGAGCCGCCAAGAAAATGCTGAAATCGACAGAGCGGTTGCGCATGTTTTGAAACACTCGGATCCTTCTGCCAAGCTCCTTCCGTTTTCTCCGTACGGTTATGACGAGCGTCAATTCTGCTCTCCGGGGTTCAACCTACCCGTCGGATGTCTCATGAGAAGTGTGTGGGGAACTTTCCCGGAATACCACACCTCGATGGATAACCTCCATCTTCTAGATCCGGAATCTCTGATCGGATCATTAAAGGTGTGCGCTTCCATTTTTGATTTGCTTGAGAGTAACCGCCGATTCAAAAACCTTGCCCCGTTCGGCGAACCACAACTTGGCCGCCGTGGGCTCTATCCCTCGATGGGCGGGATATCTCCAGAAAAGGAACTACATGCGCGCTTGTGGACGCTGAACCTTTCGGACGGCAATCATTCTCTTCTGGATATTGCCGAGCGATCCGGCCTGCCGTTTGACATCGTCTGCGAATCGGCTGAGTTACTATTTCAAAAAGGACTTTTGGCCACGGCCGATTAGGTCAGCAGCTGAATTGCTGGACTGGCGGAGAGTGTTGCAGAGCGCGTGCCTCTCAGCCAATCGGAGTATTAGGAATTCCGCAAGGCAGTTAATCTTTCAAAGGGAACTCTATGAAAGTGTTATTGACCGGTCACAAAGGCTACATTGGGGCCGTTGCAGCGCCGATGCTGCTCGCCGCCGGGCATGAAGTCGTCGGACTGGACAGCGATCTCTTCGCTGGGTGTGATTTTGGCAATCCCAATCCTGAAATTCCGGAGCTCCGGAAAGACCTTCGAGATTTATCGGCGGCGGACTTCCGCGGTTTCAACGCCATTGTGCATTTTGGCGCGCTTTCTAACGACCCATTGGGAAATTTGGACCCACAACTCACTTATGACATCAATCATCACGCCTCCGTGGGCCTCGCGGAGCTTGCGAAGTCGGCCGGCGTTAGCCGCTACGTCTTTTCTTCTTCGTGCAGCACCTATGGAGCAGCCGGCGATCATTTCCTGGATGAATCCGCCGAGCTCAATCCCGTCACTCCTTATGGTGAGTCCAAAGTTCTGGTGGAGCGCGACGTGCGTCCCATGGCCGATGATAGTTTTTCCCCCACCTACATGCGCAATGCCACCGCCTACGGCGTCTCACCACGTTTACGGCTCGACATCGTTCTAAATGATCTGGTTGCCTGGGCCTATACGAAAGGCAGGGTTCACATCAAGAGCGATGGCACGCCCTGGCGACCGATCGTCCACATTCGCGACATTATTGGCGCCGTTCTCTGCGTTCTGGATGCTCCTCGCGAACTCGTCCACAATCAAGTTTTCAACGTTGGGCGAACCGATGAGAATTACAGGATCAGTGAACTTGCTGTCATCGTTGCCGAAACCGTTCCTGGGTGTGAAGTCGAATTCGCCCCCGGGGGCGGACCTGATAAGCGCTGCTATCGTGTGAATTGCGACAAGATTCGTCGCGTTCTGCCGGCATTTCTACCCCAATGGAACGCGCGCAAAGGGGCCAAAGAACTCTACGATGCCTATCGTGCTGTCAAACTGACCTTTGAGGACATCCGGCGGGGCAGCTATGTGCGCATGGATCAAATTAAGCGCCTCCTTGAGGCAGGCCAGTTAGACCATTCTCTTCACTGGAAATAGCTGGAACGGAAAGACTTTTCCTACTGTTTCCCTCCGATATGCCACATAATCCCCTTCAATAGGACAACCCTCCCCAGCATTCCCTAACCTAAACATAACTATTGTATTGTGAATAGGTTACCGTGACATGCAATTGGTCCCCCTGCGAAGTAGGCTCAAATTTGGCAGTTTGATTGCCTCTCTCTGATGTGCAGAGCTGGCGATTGTTGGGACTCTGGTGGCGGGAGCCTGCCTGCTCTTGGAAGGCTACTAGACTCTCTCGCCCACTGTTCTCGCGATTGATTCGATCTTCACATTTCTCAGCAACGTCCAAACACCCCAATCTCACTCTTTCCTGCCTAACTCTGCTGAGTTTGGCGGGGCCATATAAAGCTCTCAGAGGAATCAACAAAGATCCAATGGCCACTATGACACTTAAGCTAGAATCCGACGAAAAGGTGAGAGTCAATACTTGCCGTTTTTGCGGCCACACCCTTAACACGACTTTCGTCGACCTGGGGATGTCTCCCCTCTGTGAGACATACCCGTCACCCGAGGAAGTCCATAAGGGCGAGATGTTTTACCCCCTCCACGTTTTTGTATGTGAAGACTGTCTTTTGGTTCAGCTGGAAGAGTTTGAGAGCCCAGAGAAGATTTTCAGCGACTATCTCTATTTCTCTTCGTATTCCGATTCGTGGTTGAAACACTGCGAGAACTACACCGCGGAGATGATTAACCGTTTCGGATTGGATAAAAAGAGCTTCGTAGTGGAAGTCGCCAGTAATGACGGCTATTTGCTCCAGTATTTTGTAAAGCGCGGTATCCGAGTGCTTGGGATCGAACCCGCCGCGAATGTCGCAAAAGTTGCAATTGAGAAAGGCGTGCCGTCGCTGACTCGTTTTTTTGGGACGCAGCTCGCCCTGGAGCTGGCGGCCAAGGGCCAAACTGCAGACTTGATCACCGCCAACAATGTCTTGGCTCAAGTCCCGGATCTGAACAATTTTGTCGAAGGGTTGAAGCTTTTGTTGAAGTCGGAAGGGGTTCTCACTCTGGAGTTTCCTCATTTGCTGCGGCTCATCGAGCGCAATGAGTTCGACACCATTTATCACGAGCATTTTTCGTATTTCTCGCTGATCACCACCATCCGTATTCTGGAGGCGCATGGGCTGAGAGTGTTCGATGTGGAGGAACTCCCCACACATGGAGGTTCCCTGCGTGTTTACTCTTCTCGAATGGAAGCTCGTTCGCACGCCGAGCGGTCGAGCGTGAAGGCGGTGCTCCATGACGAAAAAAGTTACGGCCTCGAATCTATAGAAGGCTATCGCGGATTCGCCCATCAAGTGAAAGAAACGAAGTTCGCCTTGCTAGATTTCTTGCTCTCCGCTGCAAAAGAAGGCAAAACCGTTACCGGTTACGGTGCCCCCGGAAAGAGTGCCACGTTGCTTCACTACTGCGGCATCGGCAAAGATCTTGTCCAATATACCGTTGACCGAAGCCCCCACAAACAAAGCCGGCTTCTTCCCGGAACTCACATCCCGATCTACCATCCCGACCGCATCCGCCAGACACGGCCAGATTATGTGCTGATTCTTCCCTGGAATTTGAAGGATGAAATTATTCAGCAACTACAGTTCATTCGCGAATGGGGCGGCCAGTTTGTGGTTCCGATCCCCAAAGTCACCGTTTGCTAAGAGGAAGAGGAAACCCGTATGAACATCTATGTGGATTCATCCATGAGCGACGACTCGCGCCGTTCGGAAATTTATAGTGGTTCAGTCTTTGCCCATTCGCCTTCGCCAAATTCCCTTAAGCTTTGCCGATTAGCGCAAGCCATGATCGAAGAGGTATTCCAGCCGTTTGATCCCCTGAAGGTCCACAATCACATCTCCGCCGAAAAATGTGCGGAGATCCTTGCTACTCTGAAACCCCGATTCATTCATCATTCGGAATCGAAGCAATGCATTCAGGGTATGCTGGCCGATCTTGGTTGTGATCTCTCCCAAACCTATTTCGACGTGCCACGCATGCGAACTGCCTTCCCGGGGGACTTTCTTAAATCCGGGATTGCCTATGCCTTTCACCCGCATCGCGACACCTGGTATTCCGCGCCGTACTGCCAGATCAATTGGTGGATGCCAATTTATGACTTGAACAGCGAGAACTGTATGGCTCTGCATCCGCACTATTTCGACCGGCCTATCAAGAACAGCTCCGCCGGCTACAACTATCACAAGTGGAATTTGGAAAGCCGTCAAAACGCCGCTCAGCATGTTAAAACGGACACCAGAGTGCAGCCTCGTCCGGAGGAACCGCTCGACCTGGATCCGCAAGTCCGTATGGTGTGCAAAGTAGGTGGGGCATACCAATTCTCTGCCGCCAGCCTTCACTCCACGGTGCCGAATACCTCGGATGTGGTCCGGTATAGCATCGACTTTCGCACCGTTCACCTCGCGGATGTCCGTAGTCGAATCGGCGCTCGCAATGTCGATTCCCAATGCACTGGAACGACAATGGGTGACTATCTGAAGGGCACGGACTATTCTCATATTCCTGAAGAAATTAGCTCGATGTACCAGGACGGCACAGAAGTGCTCTACGCCAAGGCATAAACACTTCGGCCACGGGATTTTTGGGGACGAAGGGCCTCTAGGAGGGCAGTCGATGAAAGTTGTGTTGTTCTGCGGGGGCGCTGGGATGAGATTGCGCGGCTACTCCGAAGATGTGCCCAAGCCAATGGTCACGATTGGCTCGCGACCCGTCCTGTGGCATGTGATGAAGTATTATGCTCACTTTGGCCACAAGGACTTCATTCTGTGTCTTGGCTATAAAGCCAACGTCATCAAAGACTATTTTCTTCAATATGAAGAATCCGTCTCCAATGATTTCGTTTTTTCCCAAGGTGGCAGGCAGTTGGAATTCATGCAGCGTGACATTGACGATTGGCGGATCACTTTCGTGGACACCGGACAGCGGTCCACAATTGGTGACCGACTGCGCTTGGCAGAGCCGCATCTAAAGGGGGAAGACGTATTCCTCGCCAACTATAGCGACGGCTTGACGGATTTTCCTCTCCCGACGCTCATCGAGGAATTTTCGCGTCGCGATGGTTACGCGACCTTTCTGTCTGTACAGCCTCGTTCCAGCAGCCTGGACACCGTACATCTCGCAGAAGACGGTTCGGTCCAGGCAATCCGGGGCATGAAGGACTCAAACGTGTGGGTGAATGGCGGCTACTTCGTCCTTCGCAAGGAAGTTTTTCGTTACCTGAAGCCGGAGGAAGAATTTGTGTACGAACCCATGCAGCGGCTTATTGCCGAGAAGCGCGTTTGGTCCCGCCGTTACGAGGGATTCTGGCAGTGCATGGACACCTTTAAAGACAAACAAATCCTTGATGAACTTGAAGCGACAGGCTCCGCTCCCTGGTGTGTCTGGAAAAATGGCAAATCCCCAGTCGGGCATGCTTCATGATGCCACTAAAGTTTTCTAGGATCTCGAACGAAAACCTGCAGATTCTCTGTATAGGGGCCCATTCCGATGATATTGAAATCGGCTGCGGCGCCACATTACTGGAACTCGCTCGTACGCACGGCAAAATCAACTTTCAATGGGTGGTTTTGAGCGCCTTCGGTGAGCGGCGGCAGGAAGCGGCCAAAGGCGCAGAATTGTTTACGGCGGGTGCGTCAAAGCAGGTGATCCTGAAAGAGTTTCGGGATGGCTTTCTGCCCTACTCTGGTGAAGCTGTGAAAGAATTCTTCGAATCCTTGAAAAATCTTGCAAATCCGGATCTGATTTTTACCCATTGGCATGGGGACGCTCACCAGGACCACCGCCTGGTTTCCGAGTTGACCTGGAACACCTTTCGCAACCATCTTATTTTCGAATATGAAATCCCAAAATACGACGGCGATATGGGCAGGCCAAGCGCATTTTGCCCCCTGTCTGCCTCGTTCCCGGAGCAAAAGGTCGCTCATCTGCTTGATGCATTCAAGTCGCAGAGTTCCAAGGCGTGGTTTTCACGAGAGACCTTCCTTGGTCTGATGCGCCTGCGAGGCATGGAATCCAATGCTCCCAGCGGATATGCGGAAGCATTCCATGTGCGGAAATTCTGTCTAAGCGGTGGACTGTGAAACCAGTTTCTCTCGAGGCGGGTGAAGTGCCAAAAGATAATTCCGTTGATCCCAAAGATTATTCGCGCTCTCGCGCACTCCAGCCGAAAGCCCATCGCCTCATTCCAGGGGCTTGCCACACCTATGCGAAAGGGGACGATCAGTTCCCCGAATGCGCTCCCGGGTTTATCGCTCGTGGCAAGGGATGCCACGTCTGGGATCTGGACGGTAACGAGTTCATCGAGTACGGTATGGGCCTTCGATCGGTTACCCTCGGGCACGCCTTTGAACCAGTGACCGAGGCTGCTTACAAGCAGATGCAGCTTGGCGCAAATTTCTCACGCCCCGCAAAGCTCGAAGTGGATTTGGCCGAATCGCTCCTCGGTCTAATCGATGGGGCCGATATGGTAAAGTTTGCCAAGAACGGCTCGGACGTTACCACGGCAGCCGTGAAACTTGCACGCGCTTACACCGGCAGAGACCTGGTGGCGATTTGTGGAGATCAGCCGTTCTTTTCGACGGATGATTGGTTCATTGGTTCGACGGAAATGAATTCCGGCATCCCCCAATTCAGCATCAAAATGACTTTGAAGTTTCGCTACAACGATCTGGAAAGTTTGCGGCAAGTGATTGCAGGGTATCCCGGCCGGATAGCTTGTGTGCTCATGGAAGCGGAAGCGATCGCTGCTCCGTCCCCCGGTTACTTGGAGAGCGTCAAGAAACTCTGCGAGCAATCGGGGATTGTTCTTATCTTTGATGAAATGATAACCGGCTTTCGCTGGCACCTGGGCGGCGCGCAGAAATTCCATTCCATTGTCCCGCACCTCTCCACATTCGGAAAGGCGATGGGAAACGGCTTCGCTATTTCGGCCCTGGCCGGGAAACGCGATCTTATGCGTCTGGGAGGGATCGATCACGATCAGCCAAGAGTCTTCCTGCTCTCCACAACGCACGGTGCAGAGACGCATTCACTGGCAGCGGCGATTGCGACCATTAGGATTTACCAGGAGAACGATGTAATCGGCAGCCTGTGGAAACAGGGAGATCGACTCCGGGCTGGAATCGAAAGTTCGATTTCGCGACGCGGACTCGGCGAAAGCTTTGCCGTGATGGGGCGTCCCTGCAACCTCGTCTTCCAGACGCGGGATGAGCGAGGGCAACTCTCTCAGCCGTTCCGGACATTGTTCTTGCAGGAATTAATCCGGGGCGGGATTATAGCCCCTTCGTTCGTCGTCAGTTTTTCTCACTCCGACGAAGACATTGACCGCACTCTCGAAGTCGTTGATAGCGCCTTTGGCGTATACCGGAAGGCGCTGGAGGACGGAGTCGAGAAGTATCTGGACGGTCGTCCTGTGAAGCCGGTCAATCGGCGGTTCAATTGAGTGAAAATTCTTGTTCATCTGTCAGTGCGCGGTGATGGCCCAACTGAACGCCGGGGGTAGCCAGAAAACTCTTCAAGAACCCCATGCAAACTACACCTCCCAACATTGATCGTTCGCGCGAATTGGACGAGAAGGCGTGGTGGGATATATGGAACAAATCCTATCGCACGAAGGAGCATAACGACGACGTTTCCTCTGAGTTATTCGCGCGAGTTTCCGTCGTCATCAATGAATTGACCCGGGGCACGCAAGGCCGTGTACTGGAAATCGCCTGCGGAACAGGTTCGCTTTCGCGGATGCTGACTTTCTCCAGTTACCATGGCCTGGATATTTCTCCTGCAGCCATTGCCGTCGCGGAACAGAAAGCGGCCGACATCCATCTTCCGCAAGGTGCCCACTTGCCGACTTACGAAGCTGCAGACTTCCACGACTGGCAGGTTCCTCAACAACTTTTCGACACGGTGGTTTGTGTTGATGCGATTTCCTGTTTCCGGGATCAGCCGCTTGTTCTGAGTAAAATAACCCAATGCCTCGGTCCCGGGGGGAACCTGGTTCTCACGACAATCAACCCTTTTGTATACCATCGTATTAAACGCGTCTGGGAAAATGGGCCGGTCAGCCATTGGTATACGCGCGATGAACTGCATTCCTTGATCCAATCGCCCGGATTGGAAATCAGCGAGTCGTACACAATTATGCCCAGGGGCAAACTTGGGATTCTTCGCTTGGTCAACGCCGGTCCGGTCAATCGGGCAATGGGTCCGCGCAGCGCGGCGCTCGCCAAATCCATGAAGGAAAAATTTGGTCTGGGCCAGTATCGAGTGGTCGTGGCTCGGAAGCCCAGCGGTAATTGAACGTATCCTTGCCTACGCCTCTCGAATTAAAAGCTGCGGCTCGCTGGTGCCCCTGCCTGTAGGCATCTAATTTTAGAGCGGCCAAAAAATTCGTTGTGCACCATTCTTGCCAGCCAATCTTCAAGCATCCGCCGATTTGAACTCGGAGCCCATCGTACTCTCCGGGCGTAACCGGTGAATGATTCCGCAGTCAAGTCGCTCAGTTCTGACTCATGACAGATTCGCCAAACATAGATATCGGAACCGAGTCGACACTTTCGCGGCACCAAAGCGAAGTCCGCAAAACCTTGTTCGGGCTGACGCCACACGCTGAATTGAAACAAAAGTCAATTCGCGGAGGCGCGGCAACCATACTTGGGCAGGGGCTCAACTTTTTTATACAAATCGCATCTTTGGCCCTCCTCGCGCGCCTATTGTCACCCACCGATTACGGCCTGCAAGGTATGGTCTTAACCTTGACCGGGGTCTTCACGCTCTTTCAGGACGCGGGTCTCAGCGCCGCGACCGTCCAGCGCGACACGCTTACTCATGGGCAGATCTCTACTTTGTTCTGGATCAATTGCGCCGTGGGGGTCCTCTTCACCATCCTCATCGCCGCCCTCGGCCCCTTGCTCGTACTTTTTTACAAAGACCATCGCTTGCTCTGGATAACCGTGGTTTCTTCGAGTGTCTTTTTCCTGAATGGGATTGTCGTGCAGCATCGAGCGCTTCTCAACCGCTCCATGCAATTCATTACGCTTGCCAAGATCGACGCGATCGCATTGATTCTCAGCACGGTGATCTGCATCATCATGGCGGCCCTTGGTTTTGGTTATTGGTCGCTGGTAATCCGGGCAGTAAGTACCGCGGCAATCGCTGCCTTCGGCGTTTTCATCGCCATACCCTGGTTGCCGGGCGGGCCTGGTGAATTTTCCGAGGTACGCCCGCTCATGCGTTTCGGCGGCACCGTCACTCTAAATAGCCTGGTGGTTTATTTCGCCTACAATACGGAAAAGATTTTGCTCGGCAGGTTCTGGGGTGCCGCCCCGCTTGGCCTGTATGGTCGCGCTTACCAGCTTGCGAATCTTCCCGTGCAGCAATTGATGGGTGCGATTGGCACGGTCGCGTTTCCCGTTCTTTCGCGAATGCAAAATGACGCCGAACGTCTTCTCCGCGTCTACTACAAGTTTCATTCCATCGTTGTATCCATCACCGTTCCCGTGGTGATCTGTTGCACGCTTTTTGCGGATGAAATCATTGGCACCTTGCTGGGCCCAAAGTGGGCTGGTACGGCAATCGTTCTTCGCTTGCTTTCGCCGACAATTATGGTGTTCGCTCTTATCAATCCACTCGCCTGGTTTCTGAAATCCACCGGCCGGGTCACGCGCAGCCTCTACATCGCCTTGGTAATCGCGCCGGTTGTGATTCTCGGCGTTGTCGCTGGTCTTCACTATGGGCCTCCGGGAGTCGCACTCGGATATTCCACCGCCATGGTGCTTTTGTCCGTTCCCTTGGTTGCCTGGGTGAAGCATGGTACGGGAATAACTACTCGGGACTACTGGGATTGCATCAAATTGCAGGTCATCTCCGGCACCATTGGCGGGCTCGCTGGGTGGCTGTTCCGAGCAGTCTCAATTTCGCATCTCCGGCCTTTGCCCCTCCTGATCTTGGAAGTCGCGATCTCCCTTGCGGTCTATGCATGGCTGCTCTTGTATGTTTTCGGGCAAAAGCCGCTTTTTGTGGATTTAATTTCTAATTTGTTCCAACGCAAGTCAGAGCTGCCAGCTGAAAGTTAATGGTGACCACTATCCTTTACGAACTTCAAATCTGTTATGGCCGGCACGATCCAGACGCCCGCCGAAGTCTCCTTTCATGATCAAACAAGAAAAGCTAGCCACCTCTAACTGGAAGGTAGGCGATTGGGTGGAAGTCCGGAGCAAGGAAGAGATTCTTCAGACCCTTGATGCTTCGGGACAATTGGACGGCATGCCTTTCATGCCGGAGATGCTTGCCTTTTGCGGCAAGCGATTCCAGGTATATAAGCGCGCGCACAAAACTTGCGACACTGTTTTCCCTGTTCGTGGGCGGCGCGTCTCGAGCGCCGTTCATCTCGATACCCGATGCGATGGCTCTGCGCACGGCGGGTGCCAGGCAGGTTGTATGCTCTTCTGGAAAGATGCTTGGCTTAAGCCCGGTAGCGATCCTGGGAAGAGAGTCAAATCGTCTCCCCCGGTGGCTTCTCCCGCTCCTGCGCGTTCTGCCGCTGGATGCACGGAAAACGCTCTCTGGACTCACGTCACGGCGCCAAGTCTGCCGAACACACCTGTCACTTATGTTTGCCAGGCCACGCGCCTACCTTATGCCACCACCGATCTTGATTGGTGGGAACTGGACCAGTATTTCGAGGATTATCGATCCGGGAACGTCGGGCTTTGGAAAATTCTTTGCGGCGCGATGTATTTTCTCTTTCTCAGAGTCAGCAATGCCGGCATCGGCTTGGGGCGCCCCATGCGCTGGTTCTATGACACCTTCTATCGGCTGTGGAACGGCGCACCTTTCCCTCGCAGGAATGGAATCATTCCGGAAGACCAGCCCACCCCCACGCAGTTGCTCGATATTCAACCCGGAGAGTTGGTGCGCATCAAGCCCCATGAGGAAATTCTGAAGACACTGAACACTAGGAGCAGGAACCGGGGTCTCTATTTCGACGCGGAAGAAGTTCCCTATTGTGGCGACACCTACAAGGTCTTGAAGCGCGTCACGAAGATCATCAACGAGCGGACGGGTGCGTTGCAGGAAATGAAAAATCCCTGTCTGATCCTGGATTCCGTCATTTGCCAGTCCCGTTATAGCGAATGCCGCCTCTTTTGCCCTCGCAGTATTTACGCCTACTGGCGCGAGATCTGGCTGGAACGCGTCGGTCCACCACCCGCCACCGCGCCGCCTGTGCAAGAGTCGCCCGTGGCGGTCGACTGCGTCGCGGACGCGCGAAGTAAATAGCTTCCGCACGCAAGTTCGAATTCATCCCCAATGGTGCCATCGTCAAGAACGTGCGGGCCGGAGGGAGTCTGACTCTATGCTCACCGTATTGATGGCGACGCGAAACAGGGCGGGGCTCCTTCGAGATGTCTTGGGAGCTTTTTGTCAGCTCCAGTCGCCGGATTCAGGATGGAAGCTGGTTGTCGTTGACAACGGAAGTACCGACGATACCCAGCAAGTCCTTGCTTCCTTTCAGCGGCGCCTCCCGATGCAATCGGCGTTCGAACCAAAATTGGGGAAAAATGCGGCGCTGAATGCCGGCCTCGAGTTAATAGAAGGCGATTTGATTGTATTCACGGACGACGATGTATTCCCCAGGCCGGACTGGTTGGTGCAATTGCGATTGGCCGCCGACTCCCAAACTGAATACTCCATGTTTGGCGGCGCGATTTTTCCCAGATGGGAAGTTCCGCCCCCGCCGTGGGTAAACTGGCTCGAACTCGGTCCGATTTTCACCATTACAGACCCCGCGCTGAAAGAGGGACCTCTGCCCGGCCTCCTGGTCACCTTGATTCAAGGGCCGAATATGGCCATTCGTGCGAATATTTTTGAAGAAGGCGCGCGCCTCAGCACCTCCATCGGGCCAAGTGGACCTGACTACCCCATGGGCGGGGAAACAGAACTTGTTTTGCGCCTCGGCAAGCAAGGGCTGAAAGGTTGGCATGTTCCGCACGCGGTCGTCGGGCATTTCGTTCGTAAAGAGCAGTTGAAAGAAGCGTGGGTGTTGCAGCGAGGCATTCGTTGGGGTAGAGGATGCCATCGCCTCTATCCGAATGTGAAATTATGGATGGGCATCCCGCGACATCTGTTTCGCGATATTCCGAAGGAAGCCTTTGCCTCGCTCGTTGCCCGGATTACTTTTCGTGAGGACGCTTTGCTTCGCTCCCGTTGGCGGTTTAACATTCTGCGCGGCAAAGCCATCGAGGCGCGCAATATCTCCCGTGAGAATACTCAGGCCAAATCATCCCAGGCTCCGGGTCAGTGACCCCTCAAGGAGATCCTGGTGAGCCGCGCCTTAGTCAGTGTAGTGACTCCATTTCACAACGCCGCCCCTTACCTGGCTCACTGTATTGAAAGCGTGCTGAATCAGTCCTTCACCTCGTTCGAGTACATCCTCGTTGATAACTGCAGCACCGACGGTTCAGGCGATATTGCCACAGCTTATGTGGCCCGCGATCCTCGAATCCGTTTGATACGGCGATCCCAACTGCTCTCGCAGGTGCAAAACTACAACGCGGCTCTGGCGGAGATTTCGGAAAGCAGCCAGTATTGCAAGATCGTGCAAGCGGACGACGCCATTTTCCCGGATTGCTTGAGCTTAATGGTGCAAGCCTTCGAACAATCCGAAAAAATTGGTCTGGTGAGCGCATACGATCTCAAGGGAAATACTGTTCGGGGTTCAGCTTTCCCTTTTCCGACTACGCATCTTCCTGGCAGAGAAATGGCTCGGCTTTATCTGCGCATTGGGCTCTTTGTTTTCGGCTCCCCCACTACCGTCATGTACCGATCCTCAATTGTCCGCTCGCCCCGGCCCTTTTTCGAGGAAGGACGTTTGCATGAAGACACTGAGAAGTGCGTGCAAATCCTTCGCGATTGGGATTTTGGCTTTGTCCATCAGGTCCTCTCTTTTCTTCGGACCAGCGACGAATCCATTTCCTCGGCCGTTCGCAACTTCCAGCCTGAAGTGCTCGACGGCTATATTATTGCGAGTCGCTATGCTTCCGAGTTCTTTGATCCTGCGGAAGCAGCAGCCTTGAAAAAGAACTACCGGCAGTGGTATTACCGAGTACTTTCGCGAGAGGCGCTGCGTCTGCAGGAACCCGCATTTTGGAAATACCACCGGGAAGGTTTGAAAACCATTGGGGAAACTCTCGATTCGTATTCGATCGCAAAAGGCGTTTGTCGCGAATTGCTTTGGATGGCAATGAATCCAGGGGCAACGGTTGTTCGTGCAGTTCGCTTTCTTTCTGGAAAACCGCACAAAACCGTTCCTCCGGCAAATTGAGAGGAAACCGTGGCGCCGTCATTCACAATTGCTCTTTCATCTGTTTCTTTGAATGAATAGCCCGCACCATACTAATTGGAATCGGTCCAGGCTGGCGCTGGTGGCCAGCGCACTGCTTTTCCTCGGGGCTACCAGGGTCATTGTTCATAGTCGCCAGCATTCGCAATTGGGTACAGTTCGTTTTCACGTTCCCGAAGGACAGAAGCCAAACTCCGGCCAGGCGACGGATCAACCCCGGCTTCCAAGTCCCACCGGTCAGCTCATCACCCTGGATCCCGCAGGGAAATATCTGGTCAATTCCATCTCGAAGAAGCCTGTCTTCATTACCGGCGAGGACGCCTGGTCTCTCCAAGTGCAACTTTCAGACGAGGACATCCTTTACTATCTCGATGATCGCGCCTCGCGCAGTTTCAATGCCATTTGGGTTGGCCTGATCGACAACGCTTATTCCAATCATCCCCCACGAGATTTTTACGGGAACACTCCTTTCAACGGGCCGGATTTTACCAATGAGAATCCAACCTACTGGGCGCGCGTGGACAAGACCTTGCACGAAGCTGCGGCGCGAGGGATCACTGTCTTTGCCTCTCCGGCCTTTGTCGGCGCTGGATGTAACGGTGGCTACTGCCAAAGTTACCGCAGCAGTTCTCCTGATATTGTGAGGGCTTACGGTGAATTCCTGGGCCGCCGCTATCGGGATTTCCCCAATATCGTCTGGTTGATCGGGGGCGATGCCGATCCTCTTGATAAAAATGTTCAGTCGAAACTCTACGCCCTCGCGCAAGGTATCCGCTCTGCCGATCCTGTGCATCTGATGACTACCGAAAACAATCGTGGGAATTCTTCGATCGATGTTTGGTCTGAAGCAAAATGGCTGGACTTGGACGCAATCTATTCTGAACCCCGCGACATTCCGCGCAAATCGGCGGCCGACTATCGGATTGGCACCCACCCGCTGCTCCTCTTCGAGGATTGGTACGAAGGAGAGCATGGCATCAGCGAGCTTGAGGTCCGGCAGCAGGGATATTGGGCCGTGTTGAGCGGCTGTACCCTCGGTCGATTTTTTGGAAACTACGCTATCTGGAACTTCACCTGGCATAACGCCACCACGGATTCGTGGAAAAATCAGCTGGGTTCTGCGGGCTCAGTTGGACAGGAATGGTTGGGTAAGCTTTTCCGTTCCCGGGCGCATTGGAAACTGGTCCCTGACTTGGATCATACCGTGATGAGTTCGGAGCCTGAATCGTCGAAAAAGTCGGGCACTGTCTCCCAAGCTGCCCAGGGAAAAATCGTTAAGGCCACAGTTCCTGCATTGGAAATGTTATCAGTCGCCGCGCAAACTTCTGACGGCCAGACAGTCATCGCTTACATCCCCAATGGAAATGCAGCGAGCATTGCCATCACCATGGATCGAATCAAGGATCCCAGATCGCAAGCAAAGGCCTGGTGGTTCAATCCAGGCGATGGGTCAACTCGATTGATTGGTGCGTTCCCTTCAAACGGCGTGCGTCAGTTCGCCGCCCCCGATGCAAACGATTGGGTTCTCGTCATAGATAGCCTGTCCGCCAATTTGCCTCCGCCGGGCAGTAAGGACTTCTCCGAAATCCGTCCCCAATAAAGCAGTCGTTACCGGCCCCTCGTAAAGGACTCACCCACCCGTCGAATAAGAGGAGGAGCTTCACCTTGGAAGCAGTTTCCAACCAAGCCGGATCGATGCCGCGGCCCTCTCCGCTATTTCTGACTGGCTGCGCCCTCATCATTCTTTTGGCCAGTTCGCTGCGGATTTACCACGTGTCACTGCGCAGTCTGTGGCTGGACGAAGCCATTGCCGCAAACATTTCTCGCGGGACAGTTGGGGAAACTTTAGCTTTGACTCGAGCTTTGCACAGCGCTCCGATTGTGCACCCCGTGATACTTCACTGGACTGAAGTGGTATCAACCCAGCCGCTTGCTGTTAGATTTCCTTCGCTCTTGGCGAGCATTCTCGCTGTCTGCCTGATGCTCTATTTCGTCCGGATACCCGCATTCGATCCCGCGTCCGCGGCACTTGCCTCTCTCATGTTGAGCGTCTCCGCCTCGCAAATACGTTATGCGCAGGAGGTCCGAGAGTATTCTCTCTCTGTTCTCATCGCGGCTTTGCTTTGTTACTTGTACTTGCGCGCTGCCTCAGAAACAAGCCAACTCAGCCAGCCTTGGGCGCTTTATGTCGCTTTATTCATCTCCCCGTTAATCCAGTATGGACTCGTTCTGTTCAGTGCAGCCGTTCTTGGCAGCATTTTCATTCTTGCTATCGTCCAAAACAATCGAAGCTCCGGAATTCTGCACGCCGCTATCGGGACTCTGGTTCTGATTGCAGGTAGTTTGCTTTCCTACTTTCTCACCGTTCGCTACCAATGGGGCGAAAAAGCGTCGTATTTAGAAGCGAACTACTACACGCGCGGCACCGGGTTGCTCCATTTTATTTGGGCGAATTCACACAAATTGGCCGCTTTTCTCTTGCCTGGAAGACTTGTTGCCCTGTTTTCTTTTCTCGCGATTTTGCTCTATTTATGGTCCATACTTCGGTCGCACTCTTTCTCACCTATCTTCATTCTTGCTTTCTCTTCGTTTGGGACCGCTTTGGCTTGCGCGTTGTTGCATCTCTATCCATATGGTCCCATTCGACAGTGCCTTTATCTGTCGCCGGTCCTCTGCTTGATAGCTTCCGAAAGTCTTGTGCATGTCGCGGGCCGCTTCGAGTTGGCGCACAAGCGGCCCGTTTTCCTTGGCATTGTCTGTATGGTCGTCCTATCCGGGATACTCCAGATCCGTTCGGAAGCCCCTTATTCTGAGATTGAAGATATTCAGACAATTCTGATCCCCTTGCGAAATCAAATCGGTCTGCAGGACCAGGTCTATGTTTATTCTGGAGCCGTTCCCGCGGTCGATTTTTATTGGAAGGGGCATGACCCACGCTTCATCTATGGAAACTTTCACCGGGATGCGCCTGAGAAATATCTGTCAGAAGCGGTGCTCGGCCTTCGCCCGGAGACTGGAAAGCTCTGGCTAGTGTTCGCTCACGTCTATCAAAACGAAGATCAGGAAATCCTCCGGGAATTCAATCCCAGTTGGGATCTCCGCAAAGTCGCCACCGCCAAGGGCGCCGAATTGTACCTTGGCTTGGCGCGAATAACGCCGGTAGGCGAGGTCTCTCAGAGACGCGCCCTTGCAGGCGATCCGTATTATCTCACGCCGGTTTTCCCGGTCCATCCGAGCGACTCGTTTCTTGCTTGGAGCCTTCGCAACTCAACTCGGCCCACTCCCTGATCCGTGATTTGCCAGGGGTCGTTGAGCAAAATTCTTGAATCACATGTGGTGTCCAAAACAATCATGAGAACCCTGATTTTGGGCGGAGGCATTTCCGGCCTGATGGCCGCTCGTGTCCTGCACGAGGAAAAAAAGGACTACGTGCTCCTGGAAAGATGCCCCTCTCCCGGTGGACTCACCCGCACCGTCGAGTTAGGTGAGTTTTGTTTCGACTATACGGGACATTTTCTGCACCTAAGCCGTTATCCCACGCCGGCGGATATTCCCTACGCGAATCTGGATAACAAGGATTGGACCCAGATCAATCGCCTTTCTTCTTGCTTTGTTGGCGGAAAATTCGTCACCGCCCCTATTCAGTATAATCTTGCTGAGTTGCCCCCGGATTTGTTCTCCGTTTGCGTGGATTCTTACAACGCCCGGCAAACTCTCAACGGCAGCGAAAGTGCCACCTTTCGCGATTTTATCGTGAGCGGCTTCGGCCAGGCCTTGGCAGACCTCTTTCTTATCCCACAGAATGAAAAGACCATGGCAATTTCATTGGATCGCTTGTCGAAGAATGCCGTAAGGAGGTTTTTTCCTGCCCCAGATGAGAAATTGGTCAGGCTCGGAATATCTGGAAATCAGTGTGGCCAGCCAAGGGGATATAACTCAAAATTTTGGTATCCAACAACGGGCGGGATCGGACAGCTTGTTGAGGGCTTGCGAAAGGGAATTGATCGATGTCTCCTGAATCAGGATGTTATCTCCCTGAATCTGCGGGAGAAGACGGTACGAACTAGCACGGGAGATACCATTCACTGGGACAACATATTCTCAAGCATTCCGCTGAATTCCCTTTGTGCAATGACTGGGGAAGGAGAATTGGCGCGAACTGCGCGGGGACTGACGCACAGTTCGACAGTCAGTTTCAACTTTGGGCTCCGCGGCGCCTTGCCTCCAGAGTTTAGAGATGTCCACTGGGTTTATGTGCCGGACCGCTCGATTCCTTTTTATCGAGTTGGGTTTTATTCGAATATTGGCAAGGGGCTTTGTACTCCGGGTTGTAGCGCCGTCTACGTGGAAGTTGGCATGCCTTCAGAGGAAATAGATCACGCCGACCTGGTTAATGATCTGCAACCGAGAGTCATTAAAGGTCTGCGAGACCTTGGCTGGATGGAAGCTCGGGATATTGTGTGCGTAGCCATTCACGTTATGCGCCACGCATACGTTCATCACACCCCTTATCGCGATAGGCTTGTGGATTCGATCCTGGCACAGCTACGAGAAGCTCAGGTTTTCCCCATTGGCCGATACGGACTTTGGGACTATACGAGTATGGAAGATTCCTTGGAGTCCGCACGAACCACCGCTCTGGGGCTCACAGTATGAAGTTCAGTATTGTGGTGCCTGTCCATAATGAAGCCGTTGCTTTGGCAAGTTCCGTGTCGGAGTTCCTCCAAACTCTCCCCGGGGCCCTCATGGAAATCCTCTTGGAAGTTATTCTTGTCGAGAACGGTTCAACCGACGGGACACTGGACACCTGCAAGTGCATTCAGGAGAAGTTCCCCAATGTAGTTCGTGTTTGTACGATACCTCGCGGTAGTTATGGCGAAGCCGTCAAAAAAGGCATGTTGGAAAGCCGAGGTACTCACGTTGCCATTCTTGAATGCGACCTGTTGGATCAACGCTTTCTGTCTGCTTCAGCGGCCATACTTGATAAGAATCAAGCACAGTTCGTGGTGGGCTCCAAACGGCACCCTCAATCAATTGACCGTCGCCCACTGAAACGGCGGGTTTTGACGGCACTTTACAACTTTATTTTCCTGCGTCTGCTGATCGGTTATCCGGGAAGTGATACTCATGGCCTGAAAAGCATGCAGGGCTCTCTCGCAAAAAGGCTCTGCGAACTGGCAATCACAACCGATGAGATTTTTCAGACGGAAATCGTCCTGCTCGCCTGGCAACTTGGAGTCGAAATCAAAGAGATTCCCGTCCAGATTCGGGAGATTCGAAACCCAAGCGTCTCCGTTGTTCGACGCCTGCCTAAGGTTGTAAACACCGTGCGCGAACTACAGCGCTCCCTGGTCCGTATTCAAAAACAGCAAGCCACCGCTAAGCCAGTTTAACTTTATTAGCAACGTCCGTTTGCACCGGATTTCTTGTTGAGCCGGAGATGTCAATTTCCTCTGCGCGTCGTCTAGTCGGGAAAACTGCTCCTGTCTGGATGGCGGTATGCATATATCTCTAGCAGGTTGCTGCGCTCCAAACTACTCCTATCCCGCTGCCGAATCCAATGTTCGAACGCATCGAAAGCACGCTGAACCGACATGCTTCGCTGGTTGGAATCGCATTGGTGATCTGCGGATTTTTGTGGAGATATTTCTATTCTTCGAATTTCTACTTGAACCCCGATGAATCCCTGCATTATGCGGTTGCTGCACACGATTGGCACGGATGGGCTGGATTCTACAAAAATGCGACGCGAGTCGTTCACCCCCCATTGTTCATTGGCATATTGGAAGGTATGTTGCACTTCGGTCGCTCCGAAGCCGTTCTTCGGTTTGTCCCGATTGCAGCCGGAGCGGCGTTCCCTTGGTTTGTGATGCTGTGGGTTCGGTGGCTCGCGAGCGCCGCGGCGGCCTTGTGTGCGCAGTTGATTCTTACGTTTTCTCCAACTCTGATCGATCTCAGTACAGAAGTCCGGGCCTATACAATCGCATTCCTGTTCCTCTCAATGAGTCTAGTCATGTTGGAGCAGGCATTAGACACTCGCGGCCTGCGCTGTCTGGCATGGTTTCATCTCTCACTCTATCTCGCGATCCTGTCGGAATACTGTGTCGCTTGGTTCGTAGGTGCGTTGGGAGTTTATACTTTCCTCCGGCTTCGAAAGGATCCTCGACCACGCAGTTTTTTGGTGGCCTGGATTATTGGGCAATGCGGTGCACTTGGAATCTACGTCTTTCTCTACCGGACTCACATCGCAAAGTTCTCTTACCAGGGATTGCAGGGACTGAATACCACCTATCTCCAAATGAATTTCCCGGAGCCGCACGAAAATCTCATTCACTTCGCTGTGAAAGGAACCTTCCGGCAGTTTAAGTTCTTGTTCGAATTGCCCGCACTCGCATGGTTCGGGGCGATTGCTTTCCTTTTCGGCCTATACCGACTCGGGCGATCCAAGTCACCCCTCCACGCCACATTACTGGTTTTGCCATTTTGCTTTGCGTGCTTGGGTGCGATTTTTCGGTTGTTTCCGTATGGCGCCACACGGCACACGGCGATTCTGGGAATCCCTGCAGCGGCCGCCATAGGGGTTGCTGTTGCGGCTATTGTCCGTGGCCGCGTATTCCCCATAATTGCGACAGCGCTTCCTGTCGTCTTGCTGTGGAATATCTTGGCCCCGGATTCCTATCTGCCCCTTTCGCGTGAGAGACGGCAGCTGGCTTCGATGCACGAAGCGGTTCAGTTTTTGGGCAGCGAGTTGGACCCCAAATCGGTTATAGTCACCGACGACGGAACAAGTTACATGTTGGGCTATTACTTGCCCTGTCCACCGCTGGGTAACCACCCCATTGATAAACCATACCCCATGCGTCAATGTGCGGGCCTCAGAATTGTCTCTTCGCCTACATTTGAATTCAGTGGATTCACCGAAGTGACCGACAATTTGTCCGAGATACAAAGGACCTATCATCTTGATGGTCCGATTTGGGTCGTCGCTGGAGGATTCCGTATTCACGTAGCCAATCCGAAGTCGGACTCCAGGCCGTTCGGGAGGACTATCGCAATTTTCCAGCCCGCGGATTTACCGCGTGTGTCTCTTACGAAAACGCAGGGCCAATCTCAGAAATAGAGTGGGCATTGGTCGAGTCGCCAGTGAAACTGAAATCAAGCCGTCTCGAGATTTTCCGCAGCGGAAGGCCCGCCCCCCAGGTCCAGTTTTCTGCCTTGACGGCTAAATCTGGGCAAGTGCACCAACCCAATCTTCTGGAGCACAAACTGCAACGTCGTTACCAGGACGCCGAACCCGTACCTGACGCTCCGGCGGAAGTTAATGGATGATGCTTCCTCGAAATACTTGGTGGGACACGATACCTCTCCGATTCGAAGACCGAAGTAGACACACTGGGCAAGGATCTGATTGTCGAAAACGAAATCGTCAGAGTTCTCCAGCAAGGGAAGTTCCATCAAAACTTTGCGGCTGAAGGCCCTATATCCGGTGTGGTACTCCGAAAGCTTTGCTCCCAGAAATAGATTCTCAATAGCTGTCAGCAGCCGGTTCGAAACGTATTTGTAGACTGGCATTCCCCCTCGCAATGCCTGCCCGCCAAGAATGCGAGATCCCAGGACGACGTCGTACACGTCGTACGCAACCAGGCTGGCCATGGCGGTTATGAGTAACGGGGTATATTGATAGTCCGGGTGCACCATGATCACGACGTCCGCTCCCTGGGCCAGAGCTTCGCGATAGCAGGTTTGTTGGTTGCGGCCATAACCGTAATTCTTGTCATGTACGAACGCTCGTAGCCCAAGTTGTCTTGCCAACTCTAATGTTTTGTCTGAACTGTGATCGTCGACAAGAACGCGGATGTCCGTCAGCTCAGGGATTTCCTGGACCGTCGCTTCGAGCGTCCTCGCCGCGTTGTACGCGGGCATAACCACCGCGAGACGTTTTCCGTTCAGCATCGGACCCCGCAGGCATCTCTGTTTGTTGGCTTAGGAATATAATCGACGGCTGAACATACCTTGTTTTAGGTCAAATAGGATACGAATATTTCTAGGATGCCCAGATTGCAGTCAAACTTCCGGTAGGGCAACTCAACCGTTCGAAATCTTCCTTGGTTCCATCAAGTCCGCCTTAAAATCGAGTGCATTTCACTTTCCTCTGATAGCGTTGCCTGATCTTCCGGGAGCCTGTTTGGCTGCCAAGCGAATTTATTAGTCTCTTTTCGAGAATATTTTCTACTGGGTTTGACCCCCAAAGTTAGGACGATCTCTTCGATGAATAAAACTGCGTGTGTTGTGCTGCCGACTTACAACGAATCAGGAAACATCAAGGTCGTAATTCCTCTGATCTTTGGGGAGGCTGAGAACATCTCTACTCATGAGTTGCATGTTGTGGTGGTGGACGACAATTCGCCTGATGGAACGGCTGAACTGGTCCGGCAGATGATGACAACTTTTCCCAATCTCCATCTGTCCTCTGGGGAAAAAAAGGGTTTGGGAGAGGCGTACAAAAGAGGGATCGCGTTCGCCTTGGAAAATGTCCGCCCGGATATCGTCTTCGAGATGGATGCCGATCTTCAACATGATCCCGCGTTGCTCCCCCTGTTCGTCGTCTTGGCGAATCACGGCTTCAGTCTTGTCATCGGCTCCCGATTTCTGCCAAGTGGCTCAACACCTAATTTTCCCTGGTATAGAAAGCTAATCAGCCTCGTTGGCACACGGCTCGTTCGAATCTTCGGACGTTTGCCGGCTCTGACCGACTGCACCTCCGGCTTTCGCTGCATTAAGGCGGATGTCCTTGCCAAGTGTAATTTGGAAGGGCTTGCCAGTCGGGGATATGCGTTTCAGTCCTCTTTGCTATGCGAACTTGTCCGCAGTGGCGCCCGGGTCGTCGAAATCCCCATTCTCTTCGACGAACGGAAATGGGGCAGTTCTAAGCTCTCCCTCAGTGATCAAATGGAATTTTTATCAAACCTCTTTAAAATGCGCTTCCGGAAACCTGTGAATCCGGTTCGTTAACCCTTCAGGTTGGCACCAACATTCGGCAGCACTCTTCGCGGTGGGGACGTGCCGATACACGCTATATAAGCAGGCCAATTTTTTTAGACATTCCCCGGTGCGCAAGTTCACGAAGAGTGTGAAGAATATCTCTCCAAATATGGTATAGCCTTAGTATCATTGGTCCCCCTGATGAATCTGCTCGAGGCAGCTAAGCGATTTTGCCCAGCCTGGCACAGTTTGAAATATTTATTGTGAATAATCTAATGAGAGATCTTTAGCGCGTCGCCTGTTTTTGACTGCTGAAATTGGTCTCTCCAGTTGTTTCAAGGAGCCGCCGTTCGATGAACCTCGCCTCAGTATTCGAAGTAATGTTTGGATCATTTGCTCGAAAGTGTGGTTTTCTGCCCATGGCAGAAGTGAAGCGCATGTTGCTCCCAATAGGGCTCCTCTTACTTGGCGGTATCACTACTTTGGGGCAGACGAGCGTGACGACCCAGCATAACGACATTGCTCGAACTGGCGCGAATACAAACGAAACGATTCTGACGCCGGCCAATGTGAACACCAGTACTTTTGGAAGACTTTTCTCCATTCCAGTGGACGGGTACGTATACGCACAGCCGTTGTACTTGCCTGGCGTGACCATGGGAGCAGGAACGCCACAGGCGAACACAACTCACAATGTGGTGTTCGTCGCCACCGAGAACGATACCGTGTACGCTTTTGATGCAGACAACAATACCGGAGCTAACGCCAATCCGTTGTGGAAGGTGTCATTGGTCGATGCCTTTCACGGTGCAGGTTCGGGGGAAACCTCGGTACCAAGCAGCAATTTGAATACCTCGGACATAGTCCCCGTTGTTGGCGTTACGAGTACCCCGGTCATCGATTCAACCACGAACACCATCTATTTAGTGGCAAAATCGACGGTCAAAGGCACGACCTTCATTCAACGTCTCCATGCCTTGGACATCACCACAGGGCAAGAGAAATTCGGGGGGCCAGCGCAACTGTCGGGTTCGGTACCGGGGAATGGAAATGGAAGTTCAGGGGGGGCGCTGAATTGGGATCCGAAGTGGGAGAATAACAGGACAAGCCTGCTACTCCTCAATGGCATTGTTTATATCGGTTTCGGTTCTCATAACGACCAAGGCCCTTGGCATGGCTGGATTCTGGCCTACAACGCCAGCACCTTAAAGCAAACGGGGGCTTGGTGTTCGACTCCGAACGCTGCCGCTGCTGGTATTTGGATGGGTGGCACAGGTTTGGCTGCGGATGTGCCGTCAGGAAAGCCCTACGGACGGATTTTCACCGTGACGGGAAACGGGACATTCGATGCGGTTGCGCCAAACTACACGAATGCCATGGACTATGGTGATTCGATCATTAAGCTGGATTTGGCAAACGGCGTCCCCACGATGATTTCGGGAGCCACCACCGTTGGTGACGATTTTACTCCCTACAATCAAGCACAGCTAAATAATGGCGACCAGGACCAGGCTTCTGGCGGCTTGGTGATCCTACCCGCTGGGGCTGGTGGCGGGGGCAACCAGCTCGTACAGGTGGGGAAGTGGACGATATTCTATGTTCTGAACCGCGAAAACCTTGGCGGTTACAACCCCAACAACACAGTGGACGCTGGCGATTCGGCGCACCTGGTGGGCGGGCTTTGGGGAGCGCCCGCATACTGGAACGGCAATGTTTACGTTTGGGGAGAAAACGATCATCTGAAAATATTCAAGATTGCCAATGGGTCCTTTACTTCCCGTACACCCGCCTCGACCTCCACCGAAACTGCTGGCACGTATAGTCCGACCCCCTCGATCTCAGCCAACGGCACTACCAATGGCATCGTCTGGAGCATGAAGACAGACAATTTTCAAACGCAGGGCCGGGCCATCCTGTACGCGCACGACGCGACGAATGCCGCCAAGCTCCTCTATTCGAGCGAGAGCAATGTCGCACGCGATAATCCCGGGAACTCCGTAAAGTTCGTTGTGCCTACCGTGGTCAATGGAAAAGTCTACGTCGGCACAGAATCTCAAGTGAGCGTTTTTGGAGTTCTCTCCGGTTTGACCCAGGCCGCCACGCCGGTTATCAGTCCCGTGAGCCAGTCATTCAATTCCAGCGTGCAGGTAACGATTACGGACAGCACAACGGGTGCAACCATCTATTACACAACCGATGGAAGCACACCGACAACGGCATCCACTGTGTACAAGACTCCATTCACAGTAACCACGACGACCACAGTGAACGCCATCGCCGCTGGTACCGGATTACTTGCAAGCCCTATTGCCTCGCAGACCTACACTCTGATTTCCCAGGTGGCCATACCGACATTCAATCCGTCTCCGGGCATTTATTCCGACGCACAATCGGTCCTCATTGGCACCACCACTCCAAACGCCTCAATCTACTTTACGACCGACGGTACGACACCAACGACCTCAAGCGCCAAATACACTGCAGCTATTAGCGTCGCTGCGTCCGAGACGCTTTCCGCCATTGCAGTCGCAAGCGGCCTGAGCAACAGTCCTGTTGCGAGCGGGCTCTACACGATTCAGCCGGGTGGAGTCAGCACAATCAATTATGCGAGTGGATTCACTGCGATGGGCATGAACTTCTTGGGGAGTGCGAAGCTGAATGGGGCATCACTCCGGCTTACAGACGGCGGGCAGCACGAAGATGCCGCTGCCTGGTATGGAGTCGAGGCCAACATTCAGACATTTACAACTGACTTTACGTTTCTCATTTCCGGGGGGGCGAATACGGCCGACGGCTTCACTTTCACGCTACAAGGGAATAACGGCAGCGCAATCGGGATCGGTGGCAGCAACTTGGGCTACGGTGCATCAGGTGGCACCGGCGGCATCGCTAGCAGCGTCGCGGTGAAGTTCGATTTGTACAACAACAGCGGCGAGGGCGTCGACTCCACGGGGCTTTACACCAACGGAGCTTGGCCCACAACCCCGGCAGTGGACATGACCGCGTCCGGAGTGAATTTGCACAGTGGCGATCCGTTCCATGTTCATATGTCGTATGACGGCACGAATCTCACCATGACGATTACGGATGTCACCACTAATGCAACGTTTACGCATGCTTGGCCTCTTGACATTCCCACGATAGTTGGCGATGTCGTCGCCTTCGTGGGTTTTACCGGAGGGACGGGGGGCCTGGCCGCCACGCAGGACATCCAGACTTGGACGTTCACTACTACGACTGGGACGGGACCCGCAATCACCAACCTGAGCCCGACCTCTGGAGCAATCGGAACCTCGGTGACGATCACGGGTACGAACTTCGGCACGACGCAAGGGACGAGCACGGTGACGTTCAATGGGACGACAGCGACGCCGACGAGTTGGAGCGCGACGAGCATCGCGGTGCCGGTTCCGACGGGCGCGACGACAG